>JBBSRE010000157.1:0-6775 GCA_038243365.1 Burkholderiales bacterium
CGCAGCAGGCCCAGCACCGCGTCAAAACTCTCGTACGGCTGATGCGCCAGCACATCGCCTTGGTGGAGCCGTTGAAATATGGCGCCAACCTGAGGCAACTCGCTCGGCCATGCCGGAATCCAGGGCGCAAACACCAGCGCCGGTTCTGTGGCCATGTCCACCAGTTGAGCCAACCGCACCAGATTGACCGGCCCTGCGACGCGGTACATCGCTTCCTCCGGCAGATCAAACTGTTTGCGCAAAAAGTGGGCCAGAAACTCTGAGCAGCCGGACGACACCTCCAGCCGAACCGCCTGGCCAAAGTTGCGTTGTTGCAGTCCCTGGCGCAGCACCGTGCGCAGGCTACGCGAGTCGTCATCGTCCACCGCGAGGTCGGAGTGACGCGTCACACGGAACTGGCACATCTCCTGAACTTCCCGCCCGGGAAACAGCTCCGCCAAATGGGCTCTTACCACGCTAGAAACACTGACAAACACCTTGCCGTTGGGCGCCACCGATTCTGGCAAACGAAAGAAGCGCGGAGACGCACGGGGCACTCGAACAATCGCGACTTCCACCTTGCGCCCAAAAGCGTCACTGCCGGCCAAACGCACGATGAAGTTCAGCGATTTGTTCGCCACCTGCGGAAACGGATGCGCCGGATCCAGGCTCACAGGCACCAGAAGCGGCCGCACTTCGCGCTCAAACAGAGCGTTTACCCAGCGCCGCTGGGCGGGCGATCGATCGCCATGAGGGATCACATGAATCCCATGCTTAGCCAGTGCAGGCAGCAAGACGTCCTGATAAAGCGCGTACTGGCGCTTGACCAATGCGCGGGCCCGCTCGCTCAGCGCTGCGAACAGCGGAGCGATCGTGCGAGTTGCGCCGGTTGTCCTCGAACTGACGCCTTCCGACGAACCCCCTGCAAGGTATGGCTCAACCCGCACCTCGAAAAACTCATCCAGATTGGACGAAACGATGGTGAGGTAGCGCAGTCGCTCCAACAAGGGAACGTCGGGGCGCTCGGCCCAGTCGAAAACCCGCTCGTTGAAACCCAGAATGCTCTGGTCGCGATCCAGCAACGCGACCCGCGTGGGCCTAGGACGTTCTAAGGCCGTCGTCCCCGCGCATATCGCGGAGGTGTCTTGCAGTGAGCCACCAAGTGCGATGACCGACAAGTCATGCACAGCAGGCGGAGGCGACATATCGGAATGCGCGGCTCTGGACAGTTGGGGCGGGGTCAGGGTCATCAAAGTCAATTTCATCGAATGGCGACGTCCCGCGCCCTGCTTTTTTTTGAGCGGGCGCGGTTAATTCCTTCAGTCTGGCGTGCTGGTGTGACGGGGGTGTGACAGACAAGCATGAGGACGTCGCAGCAGATCCGTACGCGCGATGCGGCTCTGCGAGGTACCGGCCGAGCGAGGCTGCGGTCGCAACACCTACCGCCTCTTCTCGCCGGCGATACAGGCCTACTCTCCCCGCGGGTACCGGCTATTCGTTGCTCAACCAGGTCCAACGGCTTCCCATTGGCCCGGCCCCAAGGACCGGCAACCCGATGCGGCACATCAATGCCCGCCGGCGCAAAGCTCGACTGGCGAAGCGAGCGACGCTCCAGCAACTACTGAGCAGTCAGTCCCGCGATGCAGCGGCGGCGCGTTTCAAGCAGTCGGCTTTGACGCCTTAATTGCTGCGTTTATCAGCTATATATTTGATAGCGTTCGAGGAGCTGCGCGCCCGCGTGAGAAAATGCTTGATTCCCACTGACACCCCAAGAGAACACCATGGAAGCAGAACGCATCAACGCCATCGAAAACACCCTTGCAGACTTGGGCTCGCGCACGCGCGAGCTACGGGGGTATCTTTGACTACGATGCCAAATTTGAACGCCTGCGCACCGTCAACGCGTCGCTAGAAGACCCGGAAGTCTGGAACGATCCCAAGCGCGCCCAGGAACTCGGCAAGGAAAAGAAGTCACTCGACGGCGTGGTCTTGATGCTGGAGCGGCTGACGCGCGAGCTGGCCGACAACACCGAGCTGTTTGAGATGAGCCGCGACGAAGGCGATGACGCTGGCCTTGCCACCATTGAAGGTGAAGCTGCCAAACTGAGCCCGGACATCGAGCAACTTGAATTCCGCCGCATGTTCCGCCATGAAGCCGATCCACTGCACTGCTACCTGGACATCCAGGCCGGCGCCGGCGGCACTGAAGCCTGCGACTGGGCCAGCATGCTGCTGCGCCAGTACTTGCGCTACGCCGAACGCAAAGGCTTCAAGACCAGTGTGGACGACGAAACTGCGGGCGACGTGGCGGGCATCAAGGGCGCGACGATTCACATCGAGGGCGAATACGCCTACGGTCTGCTGCGCACCGAAACCGGCGTGCACCGCTTGGTGCGCAAGAGCCCATTCGACAGCTCGGGCGGTCGCCACACCAGCTTTGCCAGCGTGTTTGTCTACCCCGACATTGATGATTCGATCGAGATCAACATCAACCCGGCCGATGTGCGCACTGACACCTACCGCGCCAGCGGCGCCGGCGGTCAGCACATCAACAAGACCGACTCGGCCGTGCGCCTGACGCACATGCCCACGGGCATCGTGGTGCAGTGCCAAGATGGGCGCAGCCAGCATGGCAACCGCGACATCGCCTGGCAGCGTTTGCGCTCGAAGCTCTACGACTTCGAGATGCGCAAGCGCCAGGAGGAAGCGCAAAAGCTCGAAGACACCAAGACCGACGTCGGCTGGGGTCACCAGATCCGCAGCTATGTGCTGGATAACAGCCGCATCAAAGACCTGCGCACCAACGTCGAAATCTCCGCTACGCAGAAAGTGCTGGACGGCGATCTCGACGCGTTTATCGAAGCCTCGCTCAAGCAAGGCATCTAGCGGCACGGCGAGCGCTTGCGACGGAAATCCGTCGCGCCGCTTTCCGCTCTCGCTCACGTTTTCAAGGAATCCACATGTTCACATTGCGTGAAGACGGCCAAGCGCCGGCCACTACCCTCCATCGCGGCGACTACCAGGCTCCAGCTTGGTGGATTGACACCGTGGATTTGTGTTTTGACTTGGATGCCACTAAAACGCGTGTGCTCAACAAGATGCGCGTGCGTCGCAATGCGAATGTGCCAGCCGCGCCGCTGCGCCTTGACGGCGAGGAGCTGAACCTGGCGCGCGTACTGGTCAATGGCGCGGGCGCCTCGTTTCGCATGGACGGCAGGCAGCTGGTGCTGGACAACCTGCCGCCGGACGAGATCGGCTTTGATCTGGAGATTTTCACCACCTGCTCGCCAGAGAAAAATACCGCCCTGATGGGGCTGTACGTCAGCCAGGGCACGTTCTTCACGCAGTGCGAGGCTGAAGGCTTCCGCCGCATTACCTACTTCCTGGATCGGCCGGATGTGATGTCCAGCTACACCGTGATGCTGCGCGCCGACAAGGCGCAGTACCCGGTGCTGCTCTCCAACGGCAACCTGGTGGAGCACGGTGACATGGACGGGGGTCGACATTTCGCCACATGGGTCGACCCGCACAAGAAGCCGAGCTACCTGTTTGCGCTTGTGGCCGGCAAGTTGGTGGCGCGCGAGCAGCGCATCACGTCGCGCGCCGGTAAAGACCATTTGCTGCAGGTGTACGTACGCGCTGGTGACTTGGGAAAAACCGAGCACGCCATGCATTCACTGATGGCCAGCGTGGCCTGGGACGAAGCGCGCTTTGGCTTGTCGCTGGATCTGGAGCGATTCATGATCGTCGCCACCAGCGACTTCAACATGGGCGCGATGGAAAACAAGGGCTTGAACGTATTCAACACCAAGTACGTGCTTGCCAGCGAATCGACTGCGACTGATGCCGACTTTTCCAACATTGAGAGCGTGGTCGGCCACGAATATTTCCACAACTGGACCGGCAACCGCATTACCTGCCGCGATTGGTTTCAACTGAGCCTCAAGGAAGGTCTCACCGTCTTCCGCGACCAAGAGTTTTCCATGGACATGGCCGGCAGCCCGTCGGCCCGCGCCGTCAAACGCATTGAAGACGTGCGCGTGCTGCGCACCGTGCAGTTCCCCGAAGACGCCGGACCCATGGCCCACCCGGTGCGCCCGGAAAGCTACCAGGAAATCAACAATTTCTACACGGTCACGATTTACGAAAAAGGCTCGGAAGTCGTGCGCATGATGCACACCCTGGTCGGCCGTGACGGCTTTGCAAAAGGCATGAAGCTGTACTTTGAGCGCCATGACGGCCAGGCCGTTACTTGCGACGATTTTGCCCAGGCCATTGCCGACGCCAACCCCGGCAGCGACTTGGCTACGCGGCTCGAAGCGTTCAGGCGCTGGTACAGCCAGGCCGGAACGCCGTGCGTCAAAGCCGGGGGAGAGTACGACGCTGATGCGCAAATCTACACTTTGCGCCTCAGCCAGAGTTGCCCCTCCACGCCGGGACAGCCAAGCAAGCTACCCATGGTCATCCCCATTGAACTCGGCCTCCTTGCGCACGACGGCAACGCCCTGCGCTTGCAGATGGAAGGCGAAGCGGCGAATGACGGAGCAACGTCGCGCACTGTGGTGCTCGACACGCCTAGCCTCACGCTGCGCTTCACAGGCGTGACCAGCACGCCGGTTCCCTCGCTGTTACGCGGTTTCAGCGCGCCAGTGCGGCTGGATATCCAGAACACTGATGCCGAGCTGCTCACCTTGCTGGCGCACGACAGCGACGCCTTCAACCGCTGGGAAGCCGGTCAGCGCCTGATGCTGCGTTGCGCTATTAATTCAATAGCTGCTAGCGCAGACTCAGAGAGCGCTAAAGGCACTTTTGACGCAAATATTTTGGGTGCCGATTTGTTGGAAGCCCTCCGGGCCACACTTCGCGACTCGCAACTCGACGCCGCATTCAAGGAACTGGTGCTCACGCTTCCGTCCGAGGGGTACCTGTCTGAACAGCTCGACGTCGTCGACCCGCAACGCGTGCACGCTGTGCGCGAAGCCATGCGCCTGCAACTGGCCACCGCCCTCCGTGCAGATTGGGAGGCCGCCGTGGACGCCAATCAGACCTTGGGCGCCTATCGACCGGACGCCACATCCGCTGGCCGCCGCGCGCTGGTGGGCCTGTCGCTTTCCATGCTCTGCCTGGCGGCGCGCACGTCCGGAGACACCGTGTGGCCCGGCAAGACGCTGCAAATGTTCAAAGACGCCGGCAACATGACCGACCGCTTCAACGCACTCGCTGCTCTGGTTACCAGCGGGCATGCACACGCCACGCAGGCGCTGGCACGTTTCCATGCCTTGTTCAAGCACGAGGCCTTGGTGATCGACAAATGGTTCTCATTGCAGGCTGGCACGCCAGACCGCGGCGGCAATGTGCTGCCTGCCGTGCAGTCGCTAATGAAGCACCCCGACTTCCAACTGACCAACCCCAATCGCGCGCGCAGCTTGATCTTCAGTTACTGCAGCGCCAACCCCGGCGGCTTCCACCGCGAAGACGGCGCCGGCTATCAGTTCTGGGCCGACCGACTGCTGCAACTCGACGCCATCAACCCCCAGGTCGCCGCCCGTCTGGCCCGCGCCCTGGACCGCTGGCGCAAGCTGGCCGAGCCGTGGCGCAGCAACGCGCAGGCAGCCATCGACAAAGTGGCAGCCCACCCCAAACTCAGCAACGACGTGCGCGAAGTGATCACGCGCGCTTTGGACAACGCATGAACACGAGCAAGAAAGTTTCTCTCACCCGCTACCTCGTCGAACAACAGCGTGTAGATGGCTTGATCCCCTCACAACTGCGCCTGCTGCTCGAAGTCGTCGCACGCGCCTGCAAGAGCATCAGCCACGCGGTCAACAAGGGCGCGCTGGGAGGCGTGCTTGGCTCGGCACAGAGCGAAAACGTGCAGGGCGAGATCCAGAAGAAGCTGGACATCATCGCCAATGAAGTGCTGATCGAAGCCAATGAATGGGGCGGCCATCTGGCCGCCATGGCATCCGAGGAAATGGATGGCATCTACGTCGTACCGAACCGCTACCCGCAGGGCGAATACTTGCTGCTTTTTGACCCACTGGATGGGTCCTCCAACATCGACGTGAACGTGAGCATCGGCACCATCTTCAGCGTGCTGCAAATGCCCGAAGACGCTCGCGGGGTCAGCGAGCAAGACTTCCTGCAAGCCGGCAGCCGACAGGTCGCCGCCGGGTACTGCGTCTATGGCCCACAAACCACGCTGGTGCTAACAGTGGGCGATGGCGTCGCCATGTTCACATTGGACCGCGAGCAAGGCTCCTTTGTGTTGACGCAGGAAAACGTGCGCATCCCCGCCGACACGCAAGAGTTCGCCATCAACATGAGCAACATGCGCCACTGGGCCCCGCCCGTGCGACAGTACATCGATGAATGCCTACAAGGCAGGGAAGGCCCGCGCGGCAAAGACTTCAACATGCGCTGGATCGCCAGCATGGTGGCCGACGTGCACCGCATCCTCACCCGTGGCGGCGTCTTCATGTACCCCTGGGACCAGCGCGAGCCGAACAAACCCGGCAAATTGCGCCTGATGTATGAAGCCAACCCTATGGCCTGGTTGGTCGAGCAAGCAGGCGGCGCAGCTACCAATGGCAAAGAGCGCATCCTTGACATCCAGCCCACCGCTCTGCATGAGCGCGTGAGCGTGATGCTAGGCTCCAAAAACGAGGTCGAGCGGGTGACCAGCTACCATTCCGGGATATAATTTTGAGCTAAGCCGGTGTAGCTCAGTCGGTAGAGCAGCTCATTCGTAATGAGAAGGTCGGGTGTTCGATTCATCTCTCCGGCACCAAGTCAG
>JBBSRE010000158.1:0-6744 GCA_038243365.1 Burkholderiales bacterium
ATACGCGGGCTTGACCGAGGGCGAGTACGGGGCGTTTTGCCCGCCGGTGACCGGCGGCAAACCGGCCGCTCGCTGCAGCGCAACTGGGGCGGCAGCGAGTGACTGCGTGGCGCTCAGAGTCGACAAACGACGGCGGATTATTCGATTACACGCGCTGGCGGACTGGGTTGGATTCGCAGCCATGGCCAACGCTTCCGGTACGACTCGGCCTTTTGCTTGAAAAGGTCGTGGTGCGGCGTCAACGGATTCATCGTGAGAACGCCTTCGTATAACAAGTCCAATCCGTTCGGCGCGCACAGCTCACCGGGTCGAACGCCGACGCAAGTGGCCGGAACCAAAAACCGCTCTATTCCTTCGCGCGAACTGTGCAGCGCTTCATACGGTTGGCCGAAGTACCTCTCGTACCAAAGATGAACACGAGCTTGGTTCGAAGCCTCGATGGGAACACCAAGGTCGCACAGCGCTCGGTCGACACGTGCCTGAACCTTGCGCTCGCCGGCCTCGGTGGTGTCCGACGAGTCGAAGTAAAAGAGGTCGTAGTCTTTGATGGCCGCATCTGGCGCATGGCCCGCCTGCACATTCCACACCGTCTGGAAAAGGCAGCCCGCCACGATCCAGCCGTCAGGAAGCGCCAAATCGTCCCAGCGTTCTAGGATGGCCCGGTTGTTCAGGTTGCAGCGGATGTCTGCGAAAAAACGTTCTTGCATGAAGTGTGGGTCGCTGGCCTGGTTGGCCGGTGGCTTCGTGTCGCGGCTTGGTGCTGTTCAACCGCGAAAGCTTAGCGGCAGCACCGGTCCCGTTGCCTGCGTGCGGGGGCCGCAGTGGCCATCAACGTTCCGCTGCCCGGCAACCTGAGACGGAGCGGTGCCCTGACGGCTCAGGCGGGCGCATTGCTGAGCCCGCCTGAGTCTCACGCCCTTCGCAAACCCTCATCCACGCTCCGGCGGAGCGCGGGCAATGGCTTGCATCAGGCGGCAGGCCATCAAGTCAGCTCGCTCAGAAGGACACCTTTACTCCCGCTGCAACGCTGCGTCCCGTCAAGGGTGCAGCGTTCTTGATGAACGAATTGTGGGCAAATGCCAAGCGGTCCGTCAGGTTGTTGCCCCTCACGTATATCTGCCACGGCGTGCCGGCAGCCGTCTGGCTGCTGTAAGCGATGGCCAGGTTCAGCATGCCGTAGCCAGGTGTTTTCGTCTCGAATTGCGCCACGCGGCTCTGGCGCGCCACCTGCACCCACTCGATGTTTCCGTCCCAGCCGTTCCAAGTCGCATCAAGACGCGTACCCAATCGAGCCGGGGAAATGCGCGGCAGGCGGCTGCCATCCGCGAGCCGAGCGCGCACCGCATCGCCAAATACCGCTACGCCCAAGTGGCGCGTCAGGCGTTGGCGGATTTGGCCTTCCATGCCGGTGAACGTGGCATCGCCTTGGCTGTACTGCAACAGCTGCAAGCCACCCACCGCGTCCAGCGTGCGGCCGTAGATGTAATGGCTGATGCGGTTATGAAATACGCTCGCACTGAAGGTGGTGTCGCCACTGCTTTTCCGCAGCGTCAGATCAATGTTCTGCGATGTTTCAGACCGCAGATTCGGGTCGCCACGCTCATAGGTGCTGGTAGCGAGATGCAGTCCGCTGGCGTACAACTCTTCGGCCGTCGGCGCGCGGTTGGCATGCGTGAAGCTTGCTCCCACGGAGTACCCAGGCGTAAAGCGCCAGACCGCTCCCAACGACGCGGAGGTGCCGCTGTGGTCGCGCGTTATGCCGCGGGTTTGCGCCTCTGTGGCTTGGCGATCGTGGCGCAGCGCGGCTTCAAAACGCCAGTCGCCAATGCGGTATTCCTCTAACGCAAAAAGCCCTGTTTTGCGCGTTGTCGTGGGTTCGACGTAGGCTTCCTCGCCCGCCGCGCTGAATTTGCGCTGCGAGGTCTGCAGGCCCAATACGCCCTTGAAACCGTTGATTGGGGCATGCTGCAGCTCCAGCCGCGTGTCGTAGGCCTTGTTGCGGAACGTGGTGCCGATGGCGCCGTCTTCGATCTCGTCGTGCACGTAATCGGTCACGCCGCCACGCAGGCGCAGCGCGGTGAAGCCGGGCAAGGGGTCGCGCAGCTCGCCGCGAATGTCCAGACGTTCGCTTCGCAGGTCAACGACCGGCACATCTTCCGATCGGCCTTCGTGGTCGTGGTCTTCCCCTTCCCCTTGGCCGGCGGCGTCACCATGGCCGCCGCAATGCAGCCGGCTTCCGTGCGTGTGGCAGCCCTCGAAGCTGTGGTTGTGACCGGGTAGCCCGTAGTTGGCTGTCTGCCGCGTAAGCGCCGCGCCCAGGTAGCCCCGTTCGCCCACCCATGAGATGCCCAGGCTACCGGTGTCGGTGCGGTTGAAGCTGCCCGGCACCTTGCCCATCGGTTCGCCCCCCGGCGCCCAGCCACGGCCGACGCGGTAGTCGCCGGCGTCGCGCTTCACCCCTTCCACATGTACGGCCAAGTTGCCCATGCCACCGGTCAGTGAGAAGGCGCCCGCGGCTTCTTTGGCGCCGGTACTGCCGCGCAACTCGGCACTGCCCTCGTAGCCTTTTTCGGGGATGGCGGTCGGCACCTTGGCGTCCAGAATGTTGACCACGCCGCCGACCGCGCCATTGCCGTAGAGCAGGGCGGAGGGGCCGCGCAGCACCTCGATCTGCGTGGCCAGCAGGGGCTCGGAGACCACAGCGTGGTCGGGGCTGATGGTGGAGGCGTCGTGCAGTTCGGCGCCGTCGGAGAGCAGCTTGACGCGCGGGCCGTCCATGCCGCGGATGACGGGACGGCTCGCGCCCGCGCCAAAGTGGCTGCCGGTGATGCCGGGTTCGCCGCCCAGCGTTTCGCCCAGGTTGGCACCGCGCTTGCGGACCAGCTCGTCGCCTTCCAGCACCGTGACGGGGGTGGTCATCTCGTTGACACCCAGCGCGAGGCCGCTGGCCGATACGGTGACCGAAGGCAATGTGGCTTCGGCAGTGCCTGGCGGTGCGTCTGCCGCATGCGCGGCTCCCAGAGCAGCAGCCGCTAGCCAGGCTGCCGTGGCCACGCGCTGTCGCGGGAAGAAAAATCGGGATTCGAAGGAGTAGGACATGGAGTTCGTTCAATGGGGGTAAGTGCCTGCGCGCGCAAATGGTTCTCAGGGTTCGTCGCAGGCGCAAGCGAAAAAATTAGATAAAACTCGGCTCTAGCGCTTTACCAGCAAGCGCAAAAAGCTATCAATAGAAGAGCAATGCAGCATCGCCACTCTGGCGTTCTTCTTGTGGAGGCGCACGTGCTCACATCGCCTCGAACGCGCTGCGTTGGAACAGGGTCGACCTGGCACCGGCAGCTACGCTGCACATCTCAAGCCGGAAAACCCGTGACGCGGGCCTCCTCAACGAAGCGCAGTTGCCTTGGCAGACAGCGCAAGCGCTCAGTTGCTGAAATCAGGAATGCTGGTGCGCGAGCGGCGGGAGTGAGCCCCATAGCGGCCTGGCTGGCCGGGGCACGCAAGCGCGATGCATCACGCGCTCAGTGGTCTGGTCCACGTATGTCACCGAGCCGCGCCCAAGCTGTCAGCCAGGGCGAAAAAGGGTGCCATGCGTGTCCACCCGCCAAGCGGTGCTGCGCATCGAGCTGAATGCCTCGATCAGGCCTTAGGCCTGAAGCACGGGCGGGCCACGCGCGAGAAAATGCGCTACATGCCGGCGCGCCAGGGTGGCCGGGGGCGAGGGCGCGGTAACGTGTTGAGGCGTGACAACCGGTAGCACCAGGCCAGCGATAGGCAATGCCTAGCCCAGCGCTGCTTCGTCGAGCACAAGACAGACGGAGCGCGTGTGTCCGTCAAAAAGGCGTTCGAGAAAACTGCGAGGCGCCTCCGCCAAAAGGGCGTTAACTGCTTGCTCGGTGGGCAGAACCGCATGTACCGCGCCGGCGGGCCCAACTGCGACCGCATATGCGGTTCTGCCGGCTGCAACACCATGAGCGTGCAGCGCCTCATGCCAGCGACCCAGGGCAGGGGCCAAGAGCAGCGCCAGCACCAGCGCCCACAACGCACCGCGGCCGAGCAGCACTTGAGGCCTCTGCTGCGAGCTTTGCGGGTATGAAGCGTGGGGAGACATTCAGTTAGCAGGCGGCGCGTCGGCTTCTGAGGTAACTGGCGTCACGAGCGCCGGGCAAGGCCACGACAAAAGCTCTGCCAGCCTGCTGACGACCCAAGCCGCCTCGGCCGCTGAAAACCCGGACTCAACCGAGCAAAGCCCGGCGTGAATGCGCTGCAGCACCTCGCTCTCGGAGGGCGCTTGCACATGGAACAGCGTTTGTGCCTGTTCCACCAGCGCAGAGGCGAGGTCTTCGCACAGCTCATAGCGTGTGCGCAGTTGATCGGCGCTCACTAGCAACCGGCCGCGTGCGTCCGCGTGTACGGCTATGAAGCTGCTGGGTACCAGTATCTGGTTGTCGAGTTCCTGCATGGCCCGGATTGTGCCGCGCGCAAGGTCACGACATTGCGCTTTGGGATTAGGCGGACAGAAAATCACGCACTTCCTGCGCCACAGAGTCAGGCGCTTCGGCTGGCACGCAGTGGCCGACCTGCGGTAGATGCACCACGCGCGCGGCGCCAAAACGGTCGGCAAACGTGTGAGCCATGTACGGGTCTCGGTCACCCCATACAACCAAGGTGCGTTTTTGGGCCGTGAGCCTCAGCATGGCCTGCTCGTCCTCGGCCCACGTGCGAGGATCGTGTGCGCGATACAGGCGAAGCGCCGAGCGCTGGCTCGCGCGACTCATCGCGTCGTAGGTGGTGCGCAAGTAGCTGTCGCTCACGCCCGGCGATGCGCGGCGCACTTCAGACTCGAAGGCACGGCGGGTGGTCAACAAGTGCGACAGCTCGCCCAGGAAAGGCGTGCGCCAAACGCGGGCCAAGGCGTGCCACTGGGAATCGGCTTGGTACGCCGTGTTCATCAGCACAAGCCTGCGTACGCGTTGGGGATAGCGAGTGGCCCAGGCCAGCGCCCAGATCCCGCCGAAGTCGTGGGCAACGATGTCGACAGGTGCACCCGGTGCCGCAACGGGCTCGCCACTGGGTGCGGATGGTGCCCACCGGTTCAGCAGAGCATCCACGAACGTGGCCATCCCCTTCAAGCTGTAATCGAAATCTGGAGGTGCTGCCGTTTTGCCGAACCCGGGTAGGTCGGGTGCGAGGCAGCAATGGTCTGCGCCTATGGTATTCATCAACGACCGCCAGAGCGCGCTGGTATCGGGGTAGCCGTGCAACAACAGAAGGGGTGAGCCGCGGCCCGCAGTTTGCGCGTGAACGCTTAGCCCACTAATGGGGAGGATGAGCGAGTCGGTGCGAGAAGTAGGCATGGCATGAAGTGCGAAGGATGCGCGTACTGTGCCAGCGCAGCCAGCAGGGTGTATTGAACGTTTGCGACATAGGCGTCGTGCCAAGGCGATGGCGGCTGCCGCACTACCATTGCGCAATGCCGCAATCTCAAGCCCTCATCGCTCCCAGCGCAGCTCAGCGAAGCAGGCCTACGGCCCGCCTCATCGCACCAGGCGCTGCGCTTGCGGGCTGCGTGCGCGCCTACCTCTGCCGCAGCACCATGGGGGCAGCGCTCGAGCCGCACGATCAGCTAAATTTTTATCCGGCTCACCCCTTGTGCACCTTGACTTGGTTCATTGAAGGCAGCGCGATAAGGGCCCCGATGGCTGCGCCAAAAATGGCCCGGCCCATGCCGGGCCGCGTCGTATTTGGCGGTCCGCACACGCGTCCTTGGGTGTTTACCAACCTCGGGCCGGTGCATGTGTTCCAGGTGATGCTCATGCCTGACGCTTTGCCCGCGCTAGCCAGGCGCTCCGCTGAAGATTTTGTGGATCGCTTGGTGGCGCTGGAGGATGCGTTGGATGCTGACTGGTGCGCCATGGCCGACGCGGTGCTGCATGCGCAGTCGGATGAAGAACGCCAGCAAATACTCGAGGAATTTTTAGAGCCGCGCTGGCGGGCAAGCCGCTCGCAAAACGGGCCGTTGGTTCGCTACCGCGACTGGCTGCAGGAGCTGGGGGTGCGGCTAGCCGACTCGGGCATGGGCAAGGGTGTGCGTCAGAGGGCGCGACGCTTCAAGGCGCATGCGGGCTTGCCGTTGCGACAGCTCAGGCATCTGAGCCGAGCAGAAATGGCGCTGTTTGAAGTGCGCAAAGCAGCAGAGACTTCGCCTGAGCTGAACTGGGCCGATATTGCGCAGCAATCGGGGTTTTCGGACCAAGCGCACCTGTGCCGGGAAATTGGTCGCTTTTCGGGCTTCAGCCCGGCAGCATTGCGCCATCGGATCGTGAACGACGAGGCGTTTTGGGTTTATCGGCTGTGGTCCTGAGACAGCGCACCTTGGATGGAAGGTGCGGCCGGAGCCTCAATCTGGCGTAAACAGGCGGTTGAACTTGTCGCGGTCCTGGTCAAGCTCAAAACTTACCAGCTGGCCCATCTTGCCGTCGATGGCGCGGCACGCGGCGAAGAGCGTGGCTTTGCCTTTGAAGTGGAAGTCTTCCAGCACGATCAATGCGTACGGGTAGGGCAAAAACACCTGCTCATCAAACACCTCGCGGTGGCGGTTGCGGGGCGAGGGAAAGAGCTTATAGCCGGGAATGTCGAGGGTCTGGGTGGCCATGGGCTTACCGTTACAGTGGCGGGCAATGCTACACACTAATTTCCCAGATCTCCCGCATGGCAGCGCGTGACAAGAACGCCTGGGCGCTGAAG
>JBBSRE010000159.1:0-6725 GCA_038243365.1 Burkholderiales bacterium
AGACCTTCATTCGGGCCATGAGGCGTGTGGCCAATCAACTGCCCGACGCGCAAGGCTGGATTGCTGGCCCAGATGAGGAAGACCCCGAATACGCGGAAGAGTGCCGCAATCTGGTGCGCAGTCTGGGGCTGGAGGAGAGCGTTCTCTTCCTCGGCTTTCAACGCGTGGAAGACCTGATGCCGCGCATCGGCCTGGTGGTCCTGTCGTCCATCAGCGAGGCGCTTCCGCTGGTATTGCTGGAGGGCTACGCCGCTGGGGTTCCTGCTGTCTGTACCGATGTGGGTTCCTGCCGGCAGTTGGTGGAGGGTCTGCCCGGAGAGGATGCGGCACTTGGTGCTTCAGGCCGCGTGGTGCCCATCGCAGATCCGCAGCGCCTGGCGGACGCGGCCCTGTCGCTTCTGACTGACGAAGTTGCGTGGAAATCGGCCAGCAACGCAGCAGTGGCGCGCGTGGAGCGCTATTACACTGATAGCATGATGTTCGACCGCTACCGCAGCGTGTACGAGGGTGCCATGGCGCGCTCCGGAGGGCTCGGCTGATGGCTGGCATCGGCTTCGAGTTGCGCCACATGCTGCGCAAGAACACGCTGGTGAGCCTGGTGCAGGCGTATGCCTACGCGGGTGTGATCGGCTCGGGCCCCTGGGTTTTCTCCATCGTCGGCATTCTGATCATTGGTATTTTCAGCGCCAGCATGGTGGTCCCGGCGTTTCTGGTGACCCAGTTCCAGACCTCGGTCACCTACCTGGTTGCGAGCAGCCTGATCTTTACCGGCCTGGTGCAACTGGCCTTCACCCGCTTTATCTCGGACCGGTTGTTCGAAAAACGCCGGGATTTGGTGCTGCCCAATCTGCACGGATTGCTTCTGGTGGTACTGCTGATTGCGGGCGCGCTGGGTTCTGTGGCGCTGTTCGTGGTGCTGCCCGGCGAGAGGCTGCTGTATCGCCTTTTGATGTTGGCGGGCTTTACGCTGATGTGCGGCGTCTGGGTGCTGACCATCCTGCTGTCAGGCATGAAGCGGTACAAAGCCATCGTGGTGCTCTTCGGGCTTGCCTACGGCCTGATCGTGGTGGGCGCCCTGGTGCTGCGGCCTTGGGGGCTTGAAGGCCTGCTCGGAGGCTTCGTGTTCGGAAACTACGTTCTGCTGGCCGGCATGTGGCTGCTGGTGGTGCGTGAGTTCAACCCTGCAGGTCCTGTGATCGCGTTCGACTTCGCGCGGCGAACTCTGCTCTATCCGTCCTTGATGGCGATCGGGTTGCTCTACAACCTGGGCATCTGGGCGGACAAGTTCATGTTCTGGTACTTCCCGCCAACATCGCAGGCGATCATTGGCGGGCTGCGCGCGTCGATCATCTATGACATGCCGGTGTTCCTTTCTTACCTGTCGATCATTCCCGGCATGGCCGTTTTTCTGGTGCGCATCGAAACCGACTTCGTGGAGTTCTACGACAAGTTCTACGATGCGGTGCGCACCGGCGGCTCGCTGGAGTACATCGAATCCATGCGCGACGAAATGGTGTTTTCGATTCAGCAGGGATTGAGCGAAATCGCCAAGATTCAGACCTTGGCAGTGCTGGTTACGTTCGTCGCAGGTCCCGTGGTGCTCGACGCGCTCAGCATCTCGCGGCTCTACCTGCCCCTGCTCCATGTGCAGGTGATTGGCGCTGGCGTCCAGGTCGGTCTGATGGCCATCCTGAACGTTTTTTTCTACCTCGACCAACGCCGCACGGTTTTGTTTCTGTGCGCAGAGTTTGTCGTGCTGAACGTCGTCCTGACAGGCGCAACGCTGGCCTATGGCGCCGCCTTGTACGGCTACGGGTTTGCCTTGGCGACCCTGATCACGCTTGCTACGGGCTTGGCACTGCTCAGTCGCAGTCTCAACCAGCTGGAGTACCGCACCTTCATGCTGCAATGAGCAGCTTTCGCAGATTGATTGACGTAAGCGCTGGACGTCGCTGAGAGCGCCAGAAGGTGGGGCGAGCGGGCGACGCGCCATGCGTCCCCTGTGTCGCAATTCAGCCGAGTTGATCCGCCCGTGCCTGCGCTGCGGCGAAATCGAGATCGCCGGAATAAATCGCGCGACCGCAAATGACGCCTTCCACGCCTTCGCTCTCTACGGCGCACAGCTGCTCGATGTCCTGCATGCTGCCAAGACCGCCAGAGGCAATCACAGGAATGGTCAGGGCCTGCGCCAGTTTCACCGTGGCGTCAATGTTGATGCCCGAGAGCATGCCGTCGCGGCCGATGTCGGTGTAGATGATGGATTCGACGCCCCAATCCTGAAACTTTTTGGCAAGGTCGACCACTTCGTGCCCGGTGAGCTTGCTCCAGCCATCGGTGGCGACTTTGCCGTCTTTGGCATCAAGGCCCACGATGATGTGGCCGCCGAAAGCCGTGCAGGCGTCCTTCAGAAAACCGGGATTCTTCACCGCCGCGGTGCCGATGATGACGTAGCGCAGGCCGCCATCGATGTACTTCTCGATGGTGTCCAGGTCGCGGATACCACCGCCCAGCTGCACGGGAATGTCGTCACCCACTTCCTGCAAGATGGCCTTGATGGCCGCGTAGTTCTTGGGCACCCCGGCGAAAGCGCCGTTGAGGTCCACCAGGTGCAAGCGCCTCGCACCAGCGTCCACCCAGCGGCGGGCCATCGCGGCGGGGTCTTCGCCAAAGGTGGTGGACTGGTCCATGTCGCCTTGTTTGAGGCGAACGCAGTGGCCGTCCTTGAGGTCGATGGCGGGGATGAGCAGCATGGCAGTAAGTGTGGGCTGGACGAAGAAAGAGAGACGACGCGAATCGGATGCCGGGTCTGGCACCCGCAGACGCGCGGATCAATCAGGGATTCCAGTGAAGGAAGTTGCGATACAGGCGCAACCCCTGCTCGGCACTTTTTTCGGGGTGAAATTGCGTGGCAAAGATGTTATCGCGGGCAACGGCTGCGGCAAACCTTGCGCCGTATTCTGCCTCGCCTGCACAGTGCGCAGAACTCTCAGGCTGCACATAGAAGCTGTGCACAAAATAGAAGTAGCTGTCATCGGGAACGCCTTCCCACAGCGGATGCACAGCCCCGCCATGCGGCATCTGGCGCACCTGGTTCCAACCCATTTGCGGCACCTTGTAGCGGCTACCGTCCGGCTGCAGTTGGCCGGCCAGATCAAAACGGCGCACTCGACCAGGGATCAAGCCCAGACCTGGCGTGTCGCCTTCCTCACTGTGATCCAGCAGCATCTGCATGCCGACACACACTCCAAATAGCGGCTTGTGGGCTGCGGCTTCCAGCACCGAGGCTTGCAGACCCGATTCGCGCAGCTCGCGCATGCAGTCGCGCATGGCGCCCTGCCCCGGCAGCACCACGCGTGCAGCGGATCGCACCTCGTCGGGCTTGGAGGTCACCACCACGCGCCAATCACTGCCCTCGGCCGCAGCCTGCATGGCCTGAGAGACGGAGCGCAAATTGCACATGCCGTAATCCACGACCGCCACGATATTCGCTTCTATATTCATAGCTGCTTGCGCTTACCAGATAAGCGCTAGAGGCACTTTTGCCTTAAAGACTACCTTTAGTAGACGGAATGGTGTTGGCACTGCGCGGATCGCGCTCCACCGCAGCGCGCAGCGCTCTGGCAAAGGCCTTGAATGCGGTCTCGCACTGGTGGTGTGCGTTGACACCCCGCAGGTTGTCGATGTGCAGTGTGGCGCCCGCATGGTTCACGAAGCCCTGGAAAAATTCGTGCGTCAGCTGCGTATCGAACCCGCCGATCATGCCGCTGGTGAACGGAATGTGCAGCTCAAGACCGGGACGGCCGGAAAGATCAATCACAACCCGCGTCAGCGCCTCATCCAGCGGCACGTAGGCGTGGCCGTAGCGGCGCAGGCCTTTCTTGTCGCCAATGGCGCGCGCCACCGCCTGACCCAGCGTGATGCCCACGTCTTCCACGGTGTGGTGGCCATCGATGTGCAGGTCGCCTTCGCAATCGACTTCCAGATCGATCAAACCGTGGCGTGCGATCTGCTCCAGCATGTGGTCAAAGAAACCAATGCCGGTGGAGAGCCGCGACTGGCCGGTGCCATCGAGATTGATGCGCACCGAGATACGCGTCTCGGCCGTGTTGCGGCTGACTTCGGCAACGCGGTCAGTGTTGATGGAGGGAACGAGGGCGGACGAGGTCATAAGGAAGCCTGTAGGGCGGCCAGCATTTGCGCGTTCTCAGCGGCAGTGCCCACCGTAAGCCGCAGGCACTGAGCCAGCAGAGGATGCATTGTAGAAACGTTCTTGACGAGCACTTTGCGCTCACGCATGCCAGTAAAGGTCTTGGCCGCGTCCGGCACGCGCACCAGCACCATGTTGGCCTGGCTGTCCCAGACGCGTTCGACGCCCGGCATGGCGCGCAATGCCGCTACCAAAGGCTCTCGCTGCGCGCGCAGCTCGGCAGCTTGCGCGGCAAACACGTCCGTGTGCTCCAGCGCAAACAAGGCGGCTTCGCAGTTGAGCACGCTCACGTTGTAGGGCGGCCGCAGTTTGTCGATCTCGTTCACCAATGCCGCAGAACCCATCAGGTAACCCAGACGAACGCCCGCCAGGCCGAACTTGCTCAGCGTGCGCATCAGCAAGACATGGGCGTTGCGCTCCGGCTCGGCGCGCATGCAGTCCAGCCAGGTGCGGCTGGCAAACGGTTGGTAGGCCTCGTCAATCAGCATCAAGCCGCCCTGCGCGGCCACGGCATCCACGATGGTCTGCACATCCGCCTCAGACCACAGCGTGGCGGTCGGGTTGTTGGGGTAGGCAATGTGGGTGATGGCGGGCCGGTGCTGTTCGATGGCGGCCAGCATGGCAGGCACGTCCAACTCGAAATCCTGCGTTAGCGGCACGCCCACAAACTCAAGCCCCAGAAGCTGAGCGGAGACTGCGTACATCACAAACCCCGGCATCGGTGCAAGCACCACCGGTCGCTTGGCAGCAACGTCCCAAGGCTGCGCGCAGGCCTGAGTGACCAGGCTGATCAGCTCGTCTGAGCCGTTGCCCAGCGCCATGGCGAAATCTTCCGGCATGCCTGCGTAGTGCGCCAGCGCGGCCTTCAAGTCATCGCCGCGGCTTCCCGGGTAGCGGTTCAGCGCCAATACACCGAGGCGCTCGCCCAGAGCACGCTGCAATTCGGGCGGCAACGTGAACGGGTTTTCCATCGCATCCATCTTGAGCATGCCGTCTGACGGTTGCACGGTATAGGCATGCATGTCGCGGACGTCGGCGCGAATGCGCTCAAGCACGTGATGCTGGCGTGTCAGATCAAAGTGGGGCGTGTTCATGCGCGGCTAGGTGAGGGGGTATGCAGTGTTGGAACCGCAGTCAGTGGTACCGACCTGTTGGCAACAGGCAAAACGCGTTTGCGCGCCAGCTTGTCGGTGCAGTGCGATGGGGCAGTTGCTGGGGCGAAGGCCTGGCCACGGTATTGAGCAGCAGCTGAACGATCAAAATGCGACACGTTAACCTACTTGCGGTAGCGAGGCGGGGGCGCAAAGCCACTGTCCGCCGGGTATGCATGGGGCGACCGCGATGCGTCACTGCCGCGCGGGCGCCGCGGCGTGTTGGGGACCTCCAGCTCGAACAGCGCGGCGCCTAGGACGCCGATGTTGCGGACGTCGCCCGCCACACTGTTGGCCGCGTAGGCGCGGCTGGGCGCCGAGAAGCGAAATGTCGCCACTTCGCTCAGGCTTTTACGGAAGCCTTCGATGGTGACCGACTCCTGCCCACGCAACACATAGCCACCGTTGCGCAAACTTCCGGCCGAACCGTCGAGCACGTCCAGCCCATCTACTGTGGCCACCACTTCATAAGTGCGGTCGCTGCGGTTGCGGAACTGCAGCGAATAGCGTGCGCCTTCAACGCCGGCGACGCGAAACTGGCCGTCGCTTTGTCTCGCGCGCTGCAGCGGCATGGGCCGACCAGCTTCATCGAGCACCGCCCATTCGACGTCGCCATCGGCCAGCAACAGGTTAAGCCGCCGCTCGGCGGCATTTCCCAGTTCACGACGCAGTGCGCGCGCCTCGGCGTAGCCCAGTTCTGCCACGTCGTCGGGTTGCTCAGAAAAACGCCGAGCCTTGACGGTGCGAACCTGCGATTCACGAGCCTCGCCCCACTGCGTGCCCAGCTGCGGCGCTGTCTTGGAGACGGTGGCTACTGGGGCTGGCGGCGGCGCGGTCCGGTCGGCGGCCGGAGCAGCGGCCTGCACAGCGACCGGTGCAGAGACCGGAACAGTGGCGGCACTGACGGCCGGCTCTTCGAGCGACACGCGGGGCACGGCGGTGCAGGCCGCCAGCAGCGCCGCGCAGACCAAAGGCCCAATGGCGCGACGGAATAAATGCAGATAATTCAAGCGTTTCGTCATGGCTGGTCTCAAGGTGGAGTGGTATGCGACATTGCGATTCGGTCAGCCAATCATCGTGGCTGCGCTGCTTGCGTGGTTCCCGAATGTTCGTGTGGTGGGCGGGCGCATCGGCAGGCAAAGACTGGGCGGCTGGAAAACCGGCTCGCAACACATTGAGAAGAAATCGCGAACGAGCCGGTGGATGCCGCAATGCAGGCAGCGGAATTGATAGAGCGCCGAGTCGCCGCTCGGCGCGTCGCCGGTCACGGAATCCTTTAACCTGCCGAAGGTTTCGTCGAGCAGGATAGGCAACTCACTGCGCTCTTCCTCGTCCTCTTCCTCTTCCTCTTCCTCTTCCTCTTCCTC
>JBBSRE010000160.1:0-6715 GCA_038243365.1 Burkholderiales bacterium
AATGTCCGGTACCCGTTGACCGGCGTCCATAGGTGAAAGCAGGGGTCCGTCCCCCTCGCGACACATCCGCTTTGCGCTGCGAGCAAGATGAAAAGCGGGCGTACTGGAGCATGTCCTGCAGTTTCGCTACCGCATCGGCAATTGCCGTGCTTAACGTGCCAGCGCGCGCCGCATCCAGTAACTCAACGCATCGACCAAGGCGACCATCAGCAGCATGGAGAGCAGTACCGTGGCCGTTTTGCCCATCTGAAAAAGCCCCATGTGAAAAGCCAGCAACTGGCCCAGGCCGCCAGCGCCCACCACACCCAAAATCGCTGCGGCCCGGATGTTGTTTTCCCAGCGGTACAGCGTGTAAGAGATGAGTTGCGGAAGCACTTGCGGCAAGCTGGCATAGAGAAAAACGCGCACCGGCCCGACTCCGTGAGCGCGCAGCGCCACAGCAGAATCAGCCGGCGCGTTCTCTAGCGCTTCGGCGAACAGCCGCCCCAACACGCCTGTAGTGTGCAGCGCCAACGCAAGTGTTCCGGCCAGCGGACCAAGCCCGGCGGAAATCAAAAGCAGCGCTGCCCAGACGAGCTCTGGGATCGCGCGCAGCACATTCAGCAATAGACGCGTGGGCGCGCGTGCCCACGCTCTGTCACGTGTGCTCAGCCGGCTGGCAGGCAGCGCCAATGCCATGCCGAACACAGCTGCCAGCACCGTCCCGAGGCCCGACATGGCGAGCGTCTCCCACGAGGCGTAAGCCACGCGCTTCACAAAGGCAGGGGAAAAATCGGGTGGGAAAAATTCACCAATGAAGCGCGCCATGCTGTGTGCAGCTTCCCAGGAAAAGAACGCCGCCCACTGCAGATCCAGGCTCCAAAAACTAAGTGCCACAAACAGCACCAGAACCAGCAGGAACCAGCACGCCCGGCAGCGCGCGCTGAACATCGGCGGTGGAAGGCGGTGGGCTGCGGCGGCATCGTCAGCAGCTGCAGGCCCGCCAGGAGAGGGGGGTCGAAAAGTGGGTCGCATATCAGGCGAGGGATCTGCGCAGCCAGGCGCTTACCTGGTCAGCCAGGGCAACCAGCAACACGAACACCGCCAGCATGGTGGCCACCTCGCCGCCCGCGAACATCTTGGTGGCGTTGTCGAGCTCTTGTCCCAGGCCGCCCGCGCCGACAAAACCCAGCACCACCGACGAACGAATCGCGCATTCCCAGCGGTAGACGGTGTAGGACGTGATTTCTGCGGCGTTTTGCGGCAGCAAGCCGTAGCAGAGTGCCTGCAAGCGCCCGCTTCCGTTCTGCAGCAATGCACGCGTGGGGGCAGCGTCGCCGCTCTCCAGAATGTCGCCGTACACCTTGCCCAACATGCCGCCGTAGGTGAGGGCGATGGCCAGCACACCTGCGGTGGGGCCGAGGCCCACCACACGCACCAGCACCAGCGCCCACACCAGCTCGGGAATGCTGCGCAGAAACACCAGCAGCCAGCGCACCAGCTGTCGCGCGGCCGCAGAGCTGTGCGCCATGCGCCCCGACAGGGCGGAGACCGACAGCGCGCGTGTGGACAGCAGCGTGGCGGGGATCGCGATCACCAATCCCAAGGCAATACCGGCGGTGGCGATCGCCACGGTCCGCCAGGTCTGCCGAGCCACCAGCGAGAGAAATTCCGCATCCAGCCGTGGCGGAAAGAAAGAACTCAGGAACAGCAGCGTCGGACCTCTGCTTTGCGCGTCAAACAAGGTCCAGGGACGAAATTCGGTGGCTACCAGCAAGGGCCACAGCATTGCCAATGCGGCGCCGGTCCAGAACAGGCGTCCCAGCCACGCCGGGTCACGCTCTGAAGGCACCTGGTCGTTCGGCTCTCGCCCGGGTTCGTGTGGCGCAGAGCGCTGCCGGCGCGGCGCGCCAGATGCTTGCGGTTGGGTGATCGGGGTCATGCAAAGCCCCAGCTCAGCGGCAGTGCATCACCGCAGGCTGCGGTTTGGCGGAGGGCGGCGGCGCCGAATCTGCGGGGCCAGTGCGCTCGTGTTCGTGCTGGATGTACAGATCGGACAGAAGCGCTTCCGTCACTTGCCCCGTGGGCAGATCAAACGCGATGCGGCCGTCGCGCAGGCCGACGATGCGCGGGAAATGCGCTAGCGCAGTGTCCACCTGGTGCATGCTGGTGACCAGTGTGATGCCGCGCTCGCGGGCCACTGAAAGCAGGGTCACCATGGCCTGCTCTGCACGGGCTGGGTCGAGCGCGGATAGCGGCTCATCCACCAGCCATAGCGTGGCGCTTGATACCAGCGCCCGCGCCAGCCCCACGCGCTGGCGCTCACCCCCCGAAAGCCGGTCGACGCGTGAGAACAGTTTTTCGGCCAAGTCAAAGCGCTCCAGCGCGGCATGCGCTCCAGCGATGTCTTGGGGATAGAAAAGCGAGCGGAGGCTGGTGCAGAAGCTCCAGCTTGGCAAGCGCCCCGCAAGCACGGCAGTGACCACGCGCTGACGCGGCGGCAACGGCGGAGTTTGAGGAGCGATAAACAAGCGGCCGCGCTGCCGCTGCAAGGCGCGCACGCTCTGCGCCCAAGGGTCGGTGCCATCGAGCAGCACTGATCCCGATATGGGTTCGAGGGCCGCACCCACGGTGTGCAGCAGCGTGGTTTTGCCTGCGCCCGAAGGGCCGATCAAGGCGAGCTGTTCTCCCGCAGCCACCACCAGATCAATGCCGAGGAGCGCGGCGCTACCCCGCGGTGCAGCAGGATGCCGCGCCTGCACCGCGCGCAGTTCGACGTTCACGCTCGCGCTGCCGTTTGGAATACCTTCAAAGCTGGCTCAGAGCAGGCCGGCGTTCTTCGCAGCGGCCTCGATGCCTTTGTAGTTCTCAGGTTTGGTGGGCACGAAGCGCGTGGCGCGTTGCAGATCGAGCACGGCCTTGCCTTCGGGTGTCTTGGGGTCCAGCTCCAGCAATGCCTGTTTGATCTTTTCGCGCGTGGTCTCGGGCATGCTGCTCGAAACGCTCCAGTTGTAGTCGTAATAGGGCGGCGTGGTGTAGAACACGCGCACCCGGCTGGTGTCCACCTTCTTCTCTTCGACCAGCTTGTCCCACACCGAAATATTGAGCGCGCCTGCGTCCACCTTGCCGGACGAAACGGCAGCGACGGTGGCGTCGTGCGCACCGCTGAACGCCACGCGTTTCAAATCACGGTCTGGTTCCACGCCGGCCGCCAGTAAATAGCTGCGCGGCATCAGGTGGCCGCTGGTGGAGCTTTGCGAACCGAAGCTCAGCGTTTTTCCCTTGAGGTCGGCGAGCGACTTGATGGCCGGGTCGGCAGAGATGAAGACCGACTTGAAGCGCTCGTCTTCCTCGCGCTGCACCAGTGGAATCACTTTGCCGCCGGAGCGTGCGTTGGCTTGCACAAAGGTGAAACCGCCAAACCAGGCCATGTCCGTCTTGCCGTTGATGAGCGTTTCGACCGCTGCCGCGTAATCGGTGACCGGCGTGAACTCTACTTTGCGGCCGAGCTTTTCCGACAGGTACTTGACCAGGGGCGCTGCCTTGCGCGCCAGCTCCGTCGGAGACTCATCAGGAATCGCCGTCACGCGCAGCACCTTGTCTGCGCTGCCTTGAGCGTGCGCCGCCCAGGAAGCGCAGGCAAGCAGACTGATGGACAGCAGTGATCGGAGCATGGTCGAGCGGGGAACGAGTGAGCGCATGGAGGTAGCCAAGTAGACGAGGGAAAACGCGAAGCTTAAACGCGTCTTGCAGCGGCTGCTTCGCCGCCGCGCAAGGCCAGGCGCTGGCATCACCGTCTAATCCGCGCTGTCAGAGAGCAGTAGACAAGCTACAAGGCGCAGGAGCGGAACCCGGCAAACACATCGCGCCGGTCCGCCGTGAAATAGTTGCGATAGGCAGGGTTGCGAATGCGCGGATCAGTGGCGTTGGAGCCTCCTCGCAAGACGGGCCGGCCGTCAAAAAAAGGTTCGGAGTACTCGCGATACGGATGGGCCACAAAGCCGGGGTATGGGCAGAAGTGGCTGGAGGTCCACTCCCAGACCCGGCCCCAGTCGAACGGTTCGTTTTGCGCTGATGCCAACCGGGCCGCCGTTTCCCATTCGGCCTCGCTGGGCAGGCGGCGACCGGCCCAGCGGCACCAGGCGGCGGCTTCATGGGCGCTGAGGTGTACGCAAGGCGCGTCCAGATGGAGCGGCCGCCACTGCCCGAAACGACACTGCTCCCATGGTCCCTCTGGCTCGCCCCATTGGCATAAGCGCCTGAGATACAGCGGGGCGCCATCGCTGAAGGCTTGGCGCCATTGCCAGCCAGCGCGTGTCCAGTGTCGTTCGTCGTCATAGCCGCCTTGCATCGCAAACGGCAAAAACTCTCGCCAAGTCACGGCTTGTCGGTCGATGGTGAAAGCGTTAACCGTCTGTGCGTGCGCTTGCAGCTCATTGTCAAAAGCGAATCCGGGGGACGAACTGCCCATGGTGCGCACCCCGGCCGGCACCTGCCACTCTCCAGTGGTTGATATGTCCATGGTCATCGGCACGGGCTGGGGAAGTGGCACACGCAGATCAATGTCGAGCTGTTGCGCCATCATGAACCAGGCTTCGCGGTGCATGTCTTCGTGCAGCAGCACCAAGCGGAAGAAATACAGGTCGTCGTCGCCGGTGCCACTTTGCCGCAGCGTCGACAGCGTGCGTTCGCGTACCTGCGCCAGATAGAGGCGCGTCGCCTCCGCGTCCGGCAGCGCCAGCTGCCAGCGCGCCGCGTGGGCGATGCGCGCCGAGTCGTAGAAGGCATCGGCGCCCGGCAGGATGGACGGTAAGCGCGGCACTGCGGGGTGGCAGGCGGTGCCGGCGCTCCTCGCCGGGTTGCGCGCGATCCACCATTCCTCGAACCAGGCAACGTGCCCCAGCTCCCAGAGCGGCAGGTTGAGCACCGGGTCGTACGCAATCGCCAGACCACCGGCCCCCAGCTGATTCTCAAAACCCTGGAACATCGCGAGCAGGCGCTCGCGCCCTTGCCCAAGCGCTGCCTCAAGCGCAGCGGCGTCTGCCTGTCGAATTGCATGACCTTGCGGGTGCGGTGTGTCGGCTGCTTGCATCGGTGCTTGTATAACCGACTCCATGAGCCGTCCCCATTTATGCCTGGTCACGCCTGCGCTTGCCGATGCCAACAACGGCAACTGGCAGACAGCGCGTCGCTGGTCGACATGGTTGGCCGATGATTTTCGGGTCGATCTGACGGACGCTTGGCGCGGCGAGCCCGCAGCGCTGCTGGTGGCGCTCCACGCCCGGCGATCGGCGCCGTCGATCGAGCGCTTTGCGCGTGAATGCCCCGGGAGACCCATCGTGGTGGTGCTCACTGGCACCGACCTCTACCGCGATATCCACACCGACCCGACTGCGCAGGCCTCGCTCGCTCGCGCCGACCGCTTGATCGTGCTGCACGAAGGCGCCATCCAGGACCTGCCGGCGTCGCTGCGCCACAAGGCCGTGGTGTGCTTCCAATCCACCACACCGCGAACGCCGGTTGCGAAGCCGACCACGTTCCTGCGCGCGCTGATGGTCGGCCATCTGCGTGAAGAAAAGGATCCGCGCACCTACTGGGAGGCTGCGCGGCAGTTACGGGCGCGCGCCGACATTCGGCTGGACCACATCGGCGCGCCGCTGGAACCAGCTCTGGGGCAGATCGCGCAGGCGTTGGCGAACGAACTTCCCGGCTATCGCTGGCTGGGCGCACTCCCTCACGCGAGCACACGCCGGCATGTGCAGCGAGCGCATGTGCTGGTACACCCCAGCCGCATGGAGGGCGGCGCCCACGTCATCATGGAAGCGGTGTGCAGCGGCACGCCGGTACTGGCCAGCCGTATCTCGGGCAATGTGGGCATGCTCGGTTCCGACTACGAAGGCTATTTCGAGTCTGGCGATGGCCTCGCGCTGACAACCCTGCTCCGGCAATGCCGCGACGACCCAGCCATACTGAACCGTCTCAACAGCCAGTGCGCCCTGCGCGTTTCGCTGTTTACCCCGGCGCGCGAACGCGCCACCCTGCTGCAAATTTTGAGCGACCTGAACGAGAGAACACCCGTATGACGAACCCATCACCCATCAGCCCTTTCGTTCCCAACGCCGACCAGGGGCCGCGCCTGACGTCCCTCTCGCACGGCGGCGGCTGCGGCTGCAAGATCGCGCCCGGCGTGCTGACTGAAATTCTGAAGAACACCAACAAGTTGCCGGTGCCGGCCGAATTGTTGGTGGGAATCGACACGGCAGACGATGCGGCGGTCTACCAGTTGACCGAGGACATTGCCGTGATCGCCACCACAGACTTCTTCATGCCCATCGTGGACGACCCGTATCAGTTCGGGCGCATCGCCGCGACCAATGCGATCAGTGATGTGTATGCGATGGGCGGCAAACCCATCATGGCGTTGGCATTGGTGGGAATGCCGGTGAATGTGCTGCCCACCGAGGTCATCGGCAAGGTGCTGGAAGGCGGCGAATCCGTCTGCCGCGAAGCCGGTATTCCCATTGCAGGCGGGCACACCATCGATTCGGTCGAGGCCATTTACGGCCTGGTCGCTCTCGGCGTAGTGCACCCCAAAAAGATCAAGCGCACCTCCGACGCGCGGGTGGGCGACCGGCTCATTCTGGGCAAGCCGCTGGGTGTCGGCGTGTTGTCGGCGGCGCTCAAGAAAGAGCAGCTCTCCGATGAAGGCTACGCCCAGATGATCGCCGTCACCACC
>JBBSRE010000161.1:0-6705 GCA_038243365.1 Burkholderiales bacterium
CAGTGGCTGCTGCTCCATGCCACGAGCGACAGCAGCGGCACAATGAGCGTCACTTTGCGCGATCGCAAGCGGCTGATTGCGGCGCAGCTCGGCATTGCGCCTGAAACCTTGTCACGGGTGCTGCGCAACCTGCGAGAGCATGGGTTGATCCTGGGCAGCGGCAAAGTGCTGAAACTGCCGCAACCGGGCGCGCTGCAGACCGTGGCCGGAAGCTGAGACGGGCGCGCCGCACTGGCGCCCAGTTTTTTCGACAATTGGCTGTACCGCGCTAATTGGCTGTACCGCGCTATTAGCCCCGGGTGTCAGGGTTTTCACCCCACTGCGTGCGGGTTCCACCCAAGGAGCCGGGCCGCCGCCGCTGCCTATAGTGGTGGGCTGATGACGTCCTGTTTTTCACACCTGGTTGACGCGACTCCTGCGCGAGGGCGAAACCCCGTCTGCACTGAGTCTTTCCGGCGGTTGCAGTCGATCTTTGAGAGTTCGAACGGTGTCAAAGCTGAGTGGGGCCCGGCGTTCCTGAGCGGTCCATGAGAAGCGCCAGCGCATGGCGCACGCTGGCGTTGCCGGGTTCATTGGCACTTCGACTGATGGCGCTGCTGTTGCTCGCCATTTTGTTGGCGGGCGGCTTCGCGGGGTGGCTGGCAAGCCGATCGGCAGCGGACGAGGCGTTTGCAAGCGTGCTGCGCCAGCAGGACGACGAGGTGCAGACGCTGGCCACCGTACTCGCCAGCAAGATCGAACAAAGCCAGAAAGTGCTGCGCAACGTGGCAACCGGCATCACGCAGGACATGCTGGATGCGCCGTCGTCACTGGAATGGCTGCTGCAGCAAGGCTTGCCTGCAGTGCAGTTCTTTGACGGGCTGCTGGTGGCGCGCCATGACGGAACGCTGCGGGTGAATTTGCAGTACGGCATT
The DNA here is from genome assembly GCA_038243365.1 of Burkholderiales bacterium. GTDB lineage: Bacteria > Pseudomonadota > Gammaproteobacteria > Burkholderiales > Burkholderiaceae_C > Simplicispira. The sequence goes on from JBBSRE010000161.1 coordinate 915, forward strand.
CATGAGGAAGCCGCCTCGCTCGAGCCCGGTGAACGCGATGCGTTGCGCCGGACACTGGCCAGCGGCAAGCCTTTGGTGTCCGAGCTGGTGGGCGGCCGCGCCGGCCAAGCGCGGGTTTTATTCACGCAGCCGCTGCATCGCGCAGATGGAACTGTTGCGGGCGTCGTGGCGGGTGCACTGCGCCTGCAATCACAAGGGCTGCTGCCTGCCTCCATGACGCCGCCGCAACGCTCCGGTTCGCGCCTGGTGGTGTTTGCGCGTGACGGCACCATTCTTTCGCATCCCAATCCAACGCGCGTACTTGGACAGGTGCGGGATGAACCCGGCCTGGCGCAGGCAGCGGTGCGCTGGGCCGCTCTGTCCGGTGCGGCGACCCTTTCCACCGATCGGACCTTCGTGGTCCCTGGCCACATCGTCAGCTTGGCCGATATGCCGCTGCCGCAGTGGACAGTAGCGCGCATCGCAGATACCGACGCTTTGCTTGCGCCGCTGGCCGAGGCACAGCGACACACCTGGTGGCTGGTGGTGGCAGGAGTCAGCCTTTTGGCACTGTTGTCCGCCGCACTGGCTCTGTGGCTGTTGCAGCCGCTGGCGCGGCTGCGCGACCGGTCGCTGCGCATGGCGATGTGGCCCCAGTTCGAAGATTCCATGGCCCCACCCAATGCCTTTTCAGATGAAGTGCGGGTGCTGGGGCATGTGATAGATATGGTGGAGCAGGAGCGCCACAGCTACGCCCAACGCGACCACGCTCTCGGCGGACGCTTGCAGGCCATTCTGGACCATGCGCCCGTGGGCATCGTCATTACGCGTGGCTCGCGTCTTCGCATGCTGGGTCGCCAAGCCGCGCAGATGCTCGGTTATGCGCCTGATGATTTACGGGGTCGGCGGGTGCGTGAGCTGTTTCGCTCAGACGTTGATTACGCTGAATGGAAGCAACGCGCCGTTACCGCCTTCGCATCGCATGGTGCGTTCGATGGCGACGCCTGCTTCACCCGCAAGGATGGCAGTCCGGTGTGGACGCGGGTGCAGGGACGCAGCGCAGAAAGCCCCGGTATGGCGGCCGGCATGGTCTGGATTCTGGAAGAGCTGACGGCGGTGCACGAAGCGCGCCGCCAGCGGGGCCGCGAACGCAGCCACGACCCTGTGACCGGCTTGCCTGACCGACGCGCCTTCGAGGAGCGTCTGCAAGGCGTTCTGATGGGTCTGAACCCAGACGCAGCGGCGGCAGACGATGCGCTTTGTGGTGTGGCGATGTGCATCGACCTGGATCATTTCACCGTGGTTAACGATATGGCCGGCCATGAAGCGGGCGACGACGTACTCGAGCATGTAGCGCGGCTGCTGGAGGCACAGGTCCGCCAGGCCGGCTGGATCGCGAGGCCCGGCGGGGACGAATTCTTTGTCGTTCTGCCCGCCTGCTCGGCCGCGCACGGGGTGGCCGTGGCCGAACAGATGCGCAGGGCGGTGCGCGCTTGGCAACCGCATTACGCCGGCCGCAGCTTTACGCTCGGTTTGAGCATCGGTGTCGTGCCGCTGACGGGCCGCCAGCGCCAGGTGGCGCCTGTGCTGCGTGCCGCCGACATGGCTTGCTACGAGGCCAAGCGCGCTGGGCGCAACCGGGTGGTGCTGCGATCGGACAGCCACCTGGCCTGAGAAGGGGTGTTTGCCTGAACTTGGCGAGCTGGCTGTCCTGCGCAGCGATCAGCTCAGCCAGCGTTCAGTGCGCGCAGCACGCGCTCGGCTGTCGCAGGCGCATCAAGCAGCACCGGGGCTCCCGCCGCAGCCGCATCTGGCGCGCGTGCTGAGCCGATGGCATTGCGCAGCGCCTCGTACACGCTGATGGCCAGCATAAGCGGCGGCTCTCCGACGGCTTTGCTTCCGCCCACGTTGTCTTCTGGATTCGCTTCGGGCCAGAGGTCGATCTTGAGATGCTCGGGGATATCGCCGGTGGCGGGAATCTTGTAGGTGCTGGGGGCGTGCGTGGCCAGCGTGCCGTCGTCCTTCCAAACCAGTTCTTCCGTGGTCAACCAGCCCATGCCCTGCACGAATCCGCCTTCGATTTGGCCGATGTCAATGGCTGGATTGATGCTGTGGCCGACGTCGTGCAGGATGTCTACCTTGAGCACGCGGCTCTCGCCGGTCAGCGTGTCGATGGCGACTTCGGTGCACGCAGCGCCGTAGGCAAAGTAGAAGAACGGGCGGCCCGTGAGCGTGGTCTTGTCGTAGTGAATCTTGGGCGTGCGGTAAAAGCCGTCGCTCCACAGTTGGATGCGGTTGGCGTACGCCTCTTTCACCACCTCATCAAAGCTGCGCGTGCGTTTCGGCGAGATCACCTGGCCACCGACAAAGCGTATCGCGCCGGCGCCGCAGCCGTCTTGTCCGCACACGAAGGACGCCAGGTTGTCGCGCACATTGCGCGCCGCAAACTGCGCGGCACGCCCGTTCAGATCCGTGCCGCTGGAGGCCGCAGTGGCGCTGGCGTTGGGCACCTTGCTGGTGTCGCTGGCCATCACCAGCACGCGCGCCATGGGCACGCCCAGCTCATCGGCCACGATCTGTGCCACCTTGGTGTGCAGGCCCTGTCCCATTTCAGTGCCGCCATGGTTCACCTGCACACTGCCGTCGGTGTAGACATGCACCAACGCTCCCGCCTGATTGAACAGCGTGGCAGTGAAGCTGATGCCGAATTTCACCGGCGTGATGGCGATGCCGCGGCGCAGCACGGTCTGCTGCGCGTTCCAGGCCGAAATGGCCGCCGCCCTTTGCCGGTATTGCGCGGACTGCTCCAATTGTGGGAGCAATTCGTGCAGGATGTTGTCTTCCACCCGCATCTGGTAGTGCGTGGTGTCGCGTTTGCCCTTGCCATTGGCCAGAGGTTCGTCGCTGTAGAGGTTGGCCATGCGCACGTCGAATGCGTCCAGGCCAAGCGTGCGGGCGATGTCGCCCAGGATGCGCTCGATGGCAATCACGCCTTGCGGGCCACCGAAGCCGCGAAACGCAGTGTGGCTTTGCGTGTTGGTCTTGCACCGGTAGGACTGGACCAACACGTTTTCCAGGAAGTAGGCGTTGTCGCAGTGGAATACTGCGCGGTCTGCCACCGGGCCAGAGAGATCAGCAGAGAAACCGCAATTGGCCAGCATGGTGAGCACCAGCGCGGTGATGCGCCCACGCGCGTCAAAGCCCACTTCGTAGTCGTAGGCAAACGGGTGGCGCTTGCCGGTCACCATGAAGTCATCGTCGCGATCAAGCCGCAGCTTCACTGGCGCGCCGAATTTTTGCGCCGCCACGGCCGCCCAAACCGCCAGGTGCCCGGCCTGCGTTTCCTTGCCGCCAAAGCCGCCGCCCATGCGCCGGCACTGCACCGTCACAGCGTTATTCGAGAGGCCCAGCGCGTGCGACACCCAGTGCTGCACTTCGCCCGGGTGCTGGGTGCTGGAGTGAATCCACCACTGGTTCTGCTCCAGCGGCAGCGCGTAGGCGACCTGGCCTTCCAGATAGAAATGCTCTTGCCCGCCGACGTCGAAGCTGCCCGACATGCGGTGCGCTGCACCTGCCATCGCGTCTTCTGGCGCGCCGCGCCGCACGAACACGGGCGGCAATACATAACTCTCTTGTGCATGGGCCTCACGCACGTCGAGCACCGCAGGCAGTGGCGCAATGTCGGCGCGGACGGCGCGCGCAGCACGCCTGGCATTCATGACGGTGTCAGCCACAACCACACCGATCACCTGGCCCACGTGCTGCACGCTGTCGATGGCGAAGACCGGCTCATCGTGCGCAAACGCCGCCAGCATCTTGTCGCCCGGCACGTCTTGCGACAGCACCACGCCGCGCACGCCGGGCATGGCCAATGCGGCAGCGGTGTCGACACCTTGCAAGCGGCCATGGGCCACCGGCGAGAGGATGGGGGCCGCAAACAGCGTGCCCTTGATTTCCGCAATGTCGTCGATGTAGGTAGCGCTGCCCGCCACTTGTGCGCGGGCGCTCTCATGCGCCTGCGGTTGGCCCATCGCACGCGTTTGGGCTTGTGGTTCGGCCTGCGCTGTGTGCCCGGCCTGGCCACCGCTCGGCCCTGGAGGGTGATCGGCCCGCGCGTCGGCGCGCTTGGCTACCGGGTCAGCTACCGCATCGCGGCTTGGCGAGAGGTCGCCTGTGTCTTTGGCGTTCATACGACGTCCTCCACATGCAGGTCGGGCAAGACCCCCAACGCGTCCAGGCTGGCAGCCGCGCCGGCTTGCGTCTCCAGCCAGAAACGACGGGGCAGGGCGACCAGCATGGCGCTTCTGTAGGCGCTGCTGGCGCGCATGTCGGATATCGGTTGGAACTCAGCCTGCAGCGCGTCGCCCAGCGCCAGTGCAGTGGCTTCACTCCAGGGCCGACCGACCACGGCCCGCTCTGCGCCGCGCGCACGCGCAGGCGTGACCGCTACGCCGCCCGCCCCGATGGAGGCAGCGGTGACCGTGCCGCCGTCGAGCGTGAGGTTCAGCACCAGGCAGACAGCGGAAATGTCATCGTCCAAGCGCTTGGAAATCTTGTAGGCCCTCAGCCGTTCCTCTGCAGCAGGCAGCGGCACATGCAGGCGCAGCACCAGTTCGTCCGGCGCCATTACGTTCTGGCGGTAGCCGGTGTACATTTCTTCCAGCGGCAGCTGGCGTGTGCCGCGTACGCTGCCCAGCTCCACTTTGGCGCGCAAGGCAATCAACAGCGGCATGGAGTCGCCAATGGGAGACCCGTTGGCCACGTTGCCGCCCAGCGTGCCCGAATTGCGTATCGGTACGCCGGCAAAGCGCGCGGTGAAGCGATCGAGCTGCGGCCAGTACTGCTGCAGCGCCAGATAGGCATCTGCCAGCGAGACTGCGGCGCCGATGACAAGGTGCGTGGCGCTGTGCTGGACGCTGCGCAGTTCAGTCGCACGGGTTACATCGAGAACTTGAGCGAACTGGCGGTGCTGCTTGGTGACCCACAGACCCACGTCCGTGCAGCCAGCTACTACTTGAGCCTGTGGATGCGCAGTGCGGGCCGCCAACAGCTCTGCCTCGGTAGGCGGAGAAATATAGGTCAAATTGGCCTCTAACGCACATCCATCATGCACAAGCAGCTTCAGTTTTTGTAGCAAAAGCTGTTCGTTCACCGTCTGCGCAGGAAGCGCGCCCATGGCCTGCGCGGCATCGAAGATGGGTCGGTAGCCAGTGCAGCGGCACAGATTTCCCGAGAGATCGTGCACCGCGTCGTCCCGGGTGATGGCTTCGCCCTGGCCAATGCGGTTCTGGTACATGGCGAACAGGCTCATGACAAAACCCGGCGTGCAGAAGCCGCACTGGGAGCCGTGGCACTGCACCATCGCTTCCTGTGCGGGATGCAAACCGGCTGCGCTCCTCGCGCCTTCTCCGCCGCCGGCTTGTGATGGTTTCTCGGTCGTTGTGGCCGAGGTCGCAGGCCTGATCAACGGGTCCTGCGCAATGTCATCCGCCGTCCACAGCGCCATGCCGTCGATCGAATGCGCCAGCCGGATGCACGCGTTGATCGCGCGGTAGCGGATGTGCTCGGCGCCGTCGCGCGCGTCGATTTCGCCCAGCACCACGGTACACGCACCGCAGTCGCCTTCGCCACAACCTTCCTTGGTGGCGGTGGCGCCCAAGTCCTCGCGCAGGAGCTCCAGCAGCGTGCGATCGGGTGGTACATTGACCAGCGAAACAGGCTGGCCGCGGCGGAGGAAGTGCAGAGGGCGCATGGCGGAAGGGTACAAGTGAACGGTGTGGGCGGGGCGGACCGAGGTCCGAACTCCAGGTAG
>JBBSRE010000162.1:0-6644 GCA_038243365.1 Burkholderiales bacterium
CGAGCACGCGCTGCCTGAGAAATGGCGGTCAAGGTCGAGCGCGTGCTGATCATTTCGGGTGAAAGTTGCAGCACCAGCACCGTGCCGCTGGGCGCTTGCAGTGCTTCCATGAGCGCTTCTCGAAAGCTGTCCACGCTGCTCACAACTCTGGCTGCGTAGCCATAAGCACGCGCCAAGCCGCAAAAATCAGGGCTTTGCAGCTGCGATCCCAGCGTATGGCCCGGGTATTCGCGCTCCTGGTGCATGCGGATCGTGCCGTACATGCCGTTGTCCAGCAGCAGGATGATGCTCTTGGCGCCGTGCTGCACGGCAGTGGCCAGTTCCTGCCCGTTCATCAAAAAATCACCATCGCCGGCGATGGTGAACACAGTGCGTCCGGTGACCAGACTGGCAGCAATACCGGCAGGCACGCCGTAGCCCATGGCGCCGTTGGTGGGAGCCAGCTGGGTCTTGTGCCCTTTGGCCAGTCCATGGTACGAAAAGTAGCGCTGCAGCCACCCGGCGAAATTGCCGGCTCCATTGGTCAGGACCGCGTCTTGCGGCAAGTGCTGCTGCAGCACAGCGATGATGGCTGGCATGTCGATCACCCCAGGCTGCGCGGCATCCAGGCCACTCAGCGCTTGAGGCTGCAGGTTGGCCCGGTAGTCCGCATTGGCCGCCGCGGCCCAATCGACCCACGGCAGATCGGCCGGAGCCAAAAGCTCTGAAAGCGCCTGCGCCGCGGCTGGCATGGTGGCGCACAGCGCCAGGTCGGCCTGGTACACGCGGCCCAGTTCTTCGGCGCTGACGTGGATGTGCACCAACGCTTGCCGTGGCCGTGGTGCCTCCAGCAGCGTGTAGCCGCCGGTCGTCATTTCGCCCAAGCGTGCCCCAATGGCCAAGACCAGGTCGGCGTCCTGAATGCGCGCGGCCAGTTTCGGGTTGATGCCGATGCCCACGTCGCCGGCATACAGTGGGTGGTGATTGTCAAAGGTGTCCTGAAACCGGAAGGCATTGCCGACCGGCAGTTGCCAGTTCTCTGCGAAGCGCTGCAGTGCCTGCGCCGCTTCTGGCGTCCAGCCGCTCCCACCCACGATGGCGATGGGTCGCTTCGCTTTTAATAGCTGCTCGCGCAATTGCCGCAAGCGCTGGGGGCCTATTTCACTCTCAAGCTGAAGCACAGGCGGCAGTGGCGCGCCCTGCACCTGCTGCACCAGCATGTCTTCGGGCAGCACCAACACCACAGGCCCAGGTCTTCCGTGCAATGCGGTGGCAAACGCGCGTGCCACGTACTCCGGGATGCGCCGCGCGTCGTCGATGCGCTCCACCCGCTTGGCCATGCCGCGCGTGCCGGGGCCGAAAAAGGCAGCGAAGTCGACTTCTTGAAAGGCTTCGCGGTCGCGCATGTCACTGCCGACATCACCCACCAGCAGCACCATGGGGGTGGAGTCCTGAAAAGCAGTGTGCACGCCAATAGAAGCGTTGGTGGCGCCCGGCCCCCGCGTCACCATGCACACGCCAGGACGCCCGGTCAGCTTGCCGTAGGCCTCGGCCATGAACGCGGCGCCGCCCTCTTGGCGGCAAGCAATAAAGCGGATGCGGTCTTGCCGTGCGTACAGGCCGTCAAGCACCGCGAGATAGCTCTCGCCGGGCACGCCAAATGCAATGTCTACGCCTTGTGCGATCAGACAATCGACTAGCAGGTGGCCGGCGGTTTGGGTGGTCATGGCAGCAAGCCTTGCGGGCTTCATTACAGGATGCGTTGATTGTGCGCGAAGGGATGGGGTGGGCAGTGTTTGCGACAATGTCGGCACGCTTGCCAACTCAGCACTTGCATGTCAGAAATACCTCCGTCGCCACCACCGCTCACGCCTCAGCGCCACAACCCGCTTCACGGCGTCACGCTGGAAACCATGGTGCGCGCGCTGGAAGCCCACTACGGTTGGGATGGCCTGGCCGAGCAGATGCCAGTGCGCTGCTTTGAAATGGACCCCAGTGTGAGTTCCAGTTTGAAGTTCTTGCGCAAAACCCCGTGGGCGCGCGAAAAGCTGGAAAGCCTGTACCTCTTCATGCTGCGGGAGCAGCGGCGCGCTGGCGGCTGACTGCCCACCAGCGGCGGCGCTAAAAACCGCGCCCTAATCGAGGTTGGTCTGCAAGAAGTCGCGGCTGATGCCGGCGCCCAAGTCGCTTACGCGGTCCAGGAACTGGGTGAGATAAGCGTGCAGGCCCGTGGACAGGATGTCCTCAATGCGCCCGTACTTCAATTCTGCCGCCAGCTGCCCTGCTTGCCGTTCAGTCTCGCCCGACTGACCGTTGGATATAACGTCCAAATTGGCCACCACTTCGTGCAGGCTGGCGTGCAGCGAGCGCGGCATGATGCGTTTAAAGATAAGCAGCTCTGCAACGCGCTCGGGCGTACTCACTGCGCGGAACACCTTGCGGTACACCTCAAACGCAGAGACGCTGCGCAAGATGGCGCTCCAATGGTAGAAGTCATATTCGATCTCATCATCGCCATCGCCCGTATCGGCGGTGCCAAAGAAGTCGATTTTTCCGGCATGGAATTTCACATCCAGCAGACGTGCCGTGTTGTCCGCCCGCTCCAAAAAAGTGCCCAAGCGCAAGAAATGAAAAGCTTCATCCTGGAGCATGGTGCCCAGCGTGACGCCGCGCGATAGATGAGAGCGCTCTTTCACCCAATCAAAGAATTCGCCAGGGTCACGCTCGAAAACTCCGCCGTCCATGTGGCGACCAAGCTCTAACCACGTTTGGTTTTGTGTCTCCCACACCTCCGTGGTGAGCGCACCACGAACGGCGCGGGCATTTTCCCGCGCACTGCGCACGCAGGAAAACAGCGATGAAGGATTGGTGCCGTCGCGCACCATGAAGTCGAGCACCTTGTCAGGCACGATAGCGCCATGCTTCTCGGCATACGCGTCGGTCAGTTCACTAATCGACAACAGGCCGCGCCACATGATCTTGGCCTTCGTGGCAGATTGCGGCAGGAGCGACGTTTCGTAGCTCACATTTAAAATGCGGGCGGTGTTCTCCGCACGCTCGGTGTAGCGAGACATCCAGAACAAATGGTCGGCGGTGCGGCTTAACATTATTTGCCCCCTTCTTGTTCGAGCACCCAGGTATCTTTGGTGCCTCCGCCTTGGGATGAATTAACGACCAGCGATCCCTCTTGCAGTGCCACGCGCGTGAGGCCACCTTTGGCCATGCGCACCTCACTGCCGGAAAGCACAAAGGGGCGCAAATCGATGTGGCGCGGCGCGAGGCCACTTTTTACATAGGTAGGGCAGCTTGACAGCGACAGCGTGGGCTGCGCAATGTAGAGCGCCGGGTTGGCAATCAAGCCTTTGCGGAAATTTTCAATTTCTTCCTTGCTGGCGGTTGGGCCGATCAACATGCCGTAACCGCCCGCACCGTGCACTTCTTTGACGACCAGCTCGGGCAAGTGATCGAGCACGTATTGGAGGTCTTCGGGCTTGCGGCAAATCCAGGTAGGAACGTTCAAGAGAATGGGCTCTTCGCCCAAATAGAAACGAATCATGTCGGGCACATACGGGTAGACCGACTTGTCGTCGGCAACGCCGGTGCCCGGTGCGTTGCAAATGGCCACGTTACCGGCAGCATAGGCCTGCATCAAGCCTGCGCAACCCAATGTGGACGTGGGCCGGAATACACGAGGGTCTAAAAAGTCGTCATCCACACGGCGATAAATCACGTCGACTTGTTGCAAGCCTTGCGTGGTGGCCATGTAAAGAAAATCGTCTTTGACGACCAGATCCTGGCCTTCGACCAGTTCCACACCCATTTGCTGCGCCAAAAATGCATGCTCGTAGTACGCACTGTTGTGCATACCAGGGGTCAGCACCACCACGGTGGGGTCGGCACTGCCCAGCGGGGCGCTGTCGCGCAAGGTCTCCAGCAGCAGATCGGGGTAATGCGCCACTGGCGCCACCGAATGGATATTGAAGAGATCCGGGAACAGCCGCATCATCATTTTGCGGTTTTCCAGCATATAGGACACACCGGACGGCACGCGCAGGTTGTCCTCCAGCACGTAATAAATCCCATTGCCATCGGCATCGGGCGCGCGCACCATATCGACACCGGCAATGTGGGCATAAATGTCGCGCGGAACCTGAACGCCCACCATTTCGGGCCGGTATTGGGCGTTCTTCAGAATGAGGTCTTCCGGCACGATGCCGGCGCGCAGGATTTCGCGCTCGTGGTACACGTCCTTGAGAAAGCGGTTCAGCGCAGTCACGCGTTGGGTGAGGCCACGCTCCAGCATCTCCCATTCCGACGCTGAAATAATGCGCGGCACCAAATCAAACGGAATCAGGCGTTCGTTGCCCACGGCATCCGCGTCCTTGTCGCCGTACACGGCGAACGTGATGCCCACTCGCCTGAAAATCAATTCGGCTTCAAGTCTGCGCGCCTCCATCGCTTCGTCAGACTGCCGTGACATCCAAGCGGCGTAGCGCTCGTAATGCGACCGCACGTCGCTCCCGCCATACGGCAGAGATGTATACATTTCATCGAATTTTTGCATCATGACCCTCCTGCCGACTAGGGTAGCAACTAATGCCTCACGCGTCTGTGGGGCAAACGCCCGGATGCTTGAAGTCGCCGTGTTCCTCCGCGGCCGCGAACCCCTCCGGCAATAGACATTCGCCAGCGTCAGTGTTCAGCGCATTTTGGTCATTGCGCGTCGCGACACAGAACTTCACGCCCTATCGTTGCTGTGCAGCTTTGCTCCCACAGCTAGGCGCTTGTGCCAAGCGCCTTCATGGCACGTGGTGCTGCCAGTAATGTTGCCTGCGCGCCCGCTCGCACTCCACTTGGCCAGGCTGGCTCGATCGCCAGGTGGCCGCGCCGCAATGCGCGGAATCGACCACCTGTGCGTTACGAATGCGGTAGCGCTCCACCACCTCGGCTGCCGGATGTCCGAACCGGCTGCGGTACGCCGCTTGTACCAAGGCGATGCGCGGCTGGACTGCGCCAAGAAAGGCATCGCTCGACGACGTCTTGCTGCCGTGGTGCGGGACCAGCAGCAGTGCGGCTCGCAGCGGCTCACCGGACGCATCGGCATGCCTTACCAGTTCGCGTTCTTGCGCGCGCTCGATGTCACCTACCAGCAGAGCAGCAGTTTGGTCGGCCGCCCGAATTCTCAGCACGCAGCTTTGCGCGTTCGGCCGTTCGCCGGGAGCCAAGTGCGCGGATGCAGCCACTGGCGGATGCAGAACGTCGAACTGCACGCCATCCCAGACCCAGTGCTGGCCCGCTACACAAGGTGTCCATGCGCGCATAGCAAGCAGCTCGGCCTCGCCCGCAATGGACCCGGTGAGCCGCGCCTGCGGCTGCTGGGTCAGCACGGCTGCCGCGCCGCCTGAATGGTCATTGTCACGGTGGCTGACCATGACCACGTCGAGCCGCTCGCCCAGTGCCCGCAGCAAAGGAACCAGCACCCGCTCGCCAGCGTCAGCGGACGCACTGAAGCGCGGACCGGTGTCGTAGAGCAGCGCGTGGCCGGCAGTACGCACCAGCACTGCATTGCCCTGGCCGATGTCGGCAGCCAACAACTCGAACGCGCCTGCAGCGGGGCGCGGCGCTTGCCACAGCAGCACTGGTAGACACAGCGGAAGGCCTAAAACCCGAAAAGACCAAGGCCAACGCATCACCAGCAATACACCGCCCACGACACCCGCCAAGCCCGCCCAAAGCGGCGCCGATGCCACCTCGAACTGAGCCCATGGCACAGCCGCCAGCAGTTCAAGCCACCAGCCCAGACCTTGCACTGCCCAAGCCGCCAAATGCCACAGCGGCGCCCACACAACACCTGCAAACGCCAACGGCGTTACCACGAGAGTCACCCAAGGAATGGCCACCAGATTGGCGACCAAACCGACTACGGACACCTGGCCGAAAAGCAGCAGCGTCAGCGGCGCAAGCGCCACCGTGACTACGGCCTGCTGGCGCAGCAATGAGCCAAATCGGGCTCCAGAGCCCTTCCCGTCTGCGCCATCAGCTACCGGAAAGATAGCAAACAATACGCCTACCGCCACGAAGCTCAGCCAAAATCCCGGTTGTAGCAACGCCCATGGGTCCGACAGCACCACCACCGCACAGGCCAGCAGCCACACCAGCGGCCACGGCCAGCGGCGCCCTGCGAGGCGCAGCAGGAACACGACGGCCAGCATCAAAATGGTGCGCTGCGCGGGCACTCCCCAGCCGCTGAACACCGCGTACAGCGTGGCGAGCCCCAGGCCGCCCAACAGTGAAGCTGTGGGCGCAGGCACCACCAGGCACCAGCGCGGAACGCAGCGCCACAGAGCGCCCACGATCTGCGCCGCGAGCCAGGCAAAGAGTGTGATGTGCAGGCCCGAGATGCTCACCAGATGCGCCACGCCGGTGGCCCGGAACACGTTCCAGTCGCTGCGGTCAATGGCACGCTGGTCGCCCGTCACGAGCGCCGCCACGACGCCAGCCGCACGCCACCCGGTGCCAGCGCCCGCATTGGCCGATCCCCCTCCAGTGCCTGTCAGCGTGCGCACGATGGCATCACGCACATGCTCTCGCAGCTGCAGGATCGGATAGCGCAGCGCGGCATCTAGGCGAACCGGCGGAACGTCGTTGCGGCCGAGCCGCACATA
>JBBSRE010000163.1:0-6639 GCA_038243365.1 Burkholderiales bacterium
AGTCTGCCAGGCTGGCGATTGTGCAAACCTGCAGGCCGAGAACGCGCCGCACATACTGCACTGCGCTGTAATCTACGTCATGCCCGTTTTCGGTGGCTTTTTCTTGCCGGTCAAGTGCCACCACCATAGCGTGTGGCGTGGCGCCGGCCTGCTGGATCAGCGCGATCGACTCGCGCGCCGCGGTGCCTGCGGACATCACGTCGTCGACGATCAGCACCCGTCCGGCAAGCGGCGCACCCACCAGGCTGCCGCCCTCGCCATGGTCTTTGGCCTCCTTGCGGTTGTAGGCGAACGGCACGTTACGCCCGCGGCGCGCCAGCTCCACTGCGAGGGTCGCCGCCAAAGGAATGCCTTTGTAGGCCGGGCCGAACACCATGTCGAATTCGATGCCGCTCTCGATCAGGGCTTGTGCATAAAATTGCGCGAGCCGGCCCACGGCCTCGCCGTCGTGGAACAGCCCTGCATTGAAAAAGTAGGGGCTCAACCGACCTGCCTTGGTCTTGAAGTCGCCAAAGCGCAGTACGCCGGCGTCCAGCGCAAAACGCACGAAATCCTGCGCCATCGCGCTGTGGGCTGGATGCCCTGCATTCGTATCCGTCATGGGAAATTCCTTGTTCAAACTTACCAGTCTCAATCTCAACGGCATCCGCTCGGCCACCAGCAAAGGGTTGGAATCGTGGCTCCAATCCCAGCGGCCGGATTGTATTTGTGTACAGGAAGTGAAGGCCCAGCTGGCCGATGTGGCGGGCAAGTTCGAGCAACTGGCGGAGATGAAAGGGCACTTTCATTTCGCGCAGAAAAAGGGCTATTCGGGCGTGGGGATCTACACCCGCCATGAGCCAACCGACATGCTCACGGGCTATGGCTCCGAGGAATTCGATGCGGAAGGGCGCACGCTGGAACTGCGCTTTGACACACCCGCGCGCAAGCTCTCCGTCATCAGCGCGTACTTCCCCAGCGGCTCTTCGGGGGAAGAGCGCCAGCTGGCCAAGTTCCGCTTTCTGGAGCAGTTCCACCCCTACCTGATGCGCTGCCATGGGGAGCGACAGTTCATTTTGTGCGGCGACATCAACATCGCGCACCAGCAGATTGACCTGAAAAATTGGCGCAGCAACCAGAAGAACAGCGGTTTTACGCCCGAGGAACGTGCATGGATGACAAAGCTGTTGCACAAAAGTGACCCCGGCGGCGGTTTGGTCGATGTCTACCGCCACCTGCACCCGGAGACCACCGCCGAGGCCTACACGTGGTGGAGCAACCGCGGCCAAGCCTGGGCCAACAACGTCGGCTGGCGCCTGGACTACCACCTGGCCAGCCCGGCTGTCGCCGAGCTGGCGCTCACCGCCAGCATCTATAAGGAACAGCGCTTTTCCGATCACGCGCCGCTGACCATCAATTACGACTTCGCGTTGTAGCCCAGCGCCAAGGCTTTCAGGCTTTCCCCATGCTCCAGTACCTCACCATCCCCGTCACGACCTTTCAGCAGAACTGCTCTATCGTCTGGTGCGACGCCAGCATGGACGCTGCCATCATCGACCCCGGCGGGGACATTGACACCTTGTTGGCACAAGTGCAGCGCCTGGGCCTGCACCTCAAGGCGCTGTGGCTCACGCACGCGCACATTGATCACGCCGGCGGACCCGGCGAGCTGGCCGAGCGCCTGCAACTGCCTATCATCGGCCCGCACCCCGCGGACCAGTTCTGGATTGACGGCCTGGCACAGCAAAGCGCGATGTTCGGCTTTCCCGCCGCCCAGCACTTCACGCCCACGCGCTGGCTGCACGATGGCGACACTGTGCAGATCGGCCACGAGACGCTGGCGGTGCGCCACACGCCCGGCCATACGCCTGGGCATGTGGTGTTCCATGCACCCCAGATTGAACGCGCCTTTGTGGGCGATGTGCTGTTTGCCGGCAGCATTGGCCGCACAGATTTTCCTCAGGGCAACCACCAGCACCTGATCGACAGCATCACCCAGCGCCTGTGGCCTATGGGAGATGCCACGGTGTTCATTCCAGGCCACGGGCCGGAAAGCAGTTTCGGGCACGAGCGGTTCAGCAACCCCCATGTGCGAGGCACGTAATGCGCCACCGCCTCGGAAACTACTAAATTGATAGCTGCTCGCGCTTACCCCATAAGCGTGAGAGGCAAAAAACACTGATTTTTTCTGCGACGGCCTATCCGCGCTGGCGCTCGACAAGGTCGCCCCGCGCGTCGCCCAGTGGGGAGGATCGCTGCGCCCATTCGCAACGATCGAACCTATCGCCCGGTCAATGTGCGAGTTCGAACCCAAAATTGCGACCGTGACGGCCCCGGAAAGGGGCGTGGAGTCACACTACAGACCTGCCTACGTGCGCGGCTCACCCTGCTCGTTGACGGTGATCGTGCGCCCTGGTGGCGCGGTCATTTGAATGCGGTGCTGTTCGCCCCTGAAGGTGTACGTCACATCCCAGTACTCGGGGCGTGCCTGGCTGGGCACGTCTTCACAGCGCTGAACGTCCTGAGGCGCCGTCTGCGCGTTGGCGGAGTTATTGCCCATTTTGGAGCCGAATACGGCGCCTGCGATGGCGCCACCAGCAGTAGCGATATCCTTGCCTGTGCCGCCGCCAACCTGATGACCCAGGACGCCGCCCAGCAAGGCGCCGAGCACGGCTCCAGGAGCATTCACTTGGCTCTTATCCTGGGTCGCTTGCTCGCGTTCGATCCAGCAGCGCCGCTCAGGTGTTCCCACCACGGCGCGCACCGAGCTCACATCCACCTCAAACAGCCGCTCTTCCTTGCGTTGGCGATAGTCTGGTGCAGGGATCGCTACCGGCGCATAGCGCCGCTCATCAATGCGGGCATCGCGGCCGAGCTCCCGCACCGACGAAACGCGGTTGTTCATTCCCATGGCCGCCAGGGAGGGGTATTGGCCCGGCCGCAGGACCATGCAGCGACCGTTAAAGCTCGCGTCGTCGCAGACTTCCCAGTTCCGGTCGCCAACGACCACAGCGGAAGACGCGCGGTCATTGAACCCATTTCCGTTGAGGTTCTCGAGGGACCTGTCGGCGGTGAAAGCGCGGCCTTCGAAACCTTCTTGCGCGAACAAGGCGATTTGTGCTGAGGCCGGTGCGGGCGCGGGTGTGGGAGCCTCAGCGGCGGTGTTTCGAACCGATGAAATGCGGTCGTTCAGACCGGTTCCGCGCAGCGATGGGTACTGACCCGGCGGCAGGACCACGCAGCGACCATTGAAGCGGATATCTTCGCAAGCCTCCCACTTATCAGGACCCGTCACCACCACCGAAGAGACACGGTCATTGAATCCTTTGCGGCGGAAGTTTTTGACCAGGGTCTCGGTAGCAAAAGAGCGTCCGCGAAAGCTTTCACCCTCGTAAAAAGTGATTTTTGCGGGCGCAGGCGCGGGTGCATAGCGTCTGTTGTCGACGCGTTCGTCGCGGCTGATGGCGCGCGCTGACGAGATGCGGTCGTTCAATCCCATCGCTGCCAACGTCGCGTACCGCCCGGGACGAAGCACGACGCAGCGACCGCGGAACCGCGCATCGTCGCACACCTCCCAGCGCTCGCCCATCACCGCCACCGAGGAGGCGCGATCGTTGAAGCCGAAGCGGTCAAAGTCTCCAACTCGCCTTTCCGCGGTAAAAGCACGGCCCTGAAAGCCCTGTTCCTGGTAGAAAGTGACTTCCGCGCTGGCTTGTGCTGCCGCCGCGAGCACCACTGTGGTCAAAGCTGCCTTGGTGATTGCCTTCATTGATCGATCCTATCGAAGATTGGCAGGACGCAAATTCCCACCTTCAGAGCACCATAACTGCATGAATCAGTGGGTTGGGTAGGATGGCGCCGCGATGTGCACCAGCGCCCATGCGCAGCGCTGCGCCCGGGCAGGTGGTGTTCCATTTACCGCTGACTGAGCGTGCATTTGCGGCTGCTGCTGCTTCTCCGCACCACTCACTAGCCGCACCGATTTTTGCGAGGCGCAACACCTGCAGCTGATCGACAGCATCACCGCTGCGCCCGCGGCCGATGAGAGATGGGAGATGGGAGACAGGAAATGCCAGTGCATTCATCCCGAGCCCCGGGCCGACGAGCAGCTTCGAGGGTGAGCGAGAGCCAATTCTTCCGCTCAAGCCTCCTATTCGCTATTATTTTTATAGCTTACAGCGCTTGCTCTACAGGCGCTAACGCGTCATTGTTCTTGAAATTTTTCCACGCTCGCAGTGCGAACGTGTTCCGACATTGCAGTGGGCCGCGGCCGCGCGTGAGACAGGCGTTCGGGCGCTTTCAGTTCTTGGCCGGCGGCGGCGGTTGCGCGACCGCATCGAAAGCCAGGGTGGCGCTCACAGTACTCCCACTCGCACCTTCCACGCTCTGAACCCGCCCCGTCGCAACGCGCTCGTTTGGCGCACTGGCCGTACCCACCAAATAGTTGCGGATCGCATCCGCGCGCCCGGCCGCGAGTACCTGCAAGGCAGCATCCGGCAGCGGATAGTTCTGCACAACCCGCTCGAACACTTGCCGGTACAAGCCGCCCTCGGCCGCATTGCGTGTCCCTGCCTCGGATGCCGTTGGGCGCGCTTCGGCGGGCGGCGCGGACGGTGCCGAACGCAAGCTTGCCAAGGCCTGATCCCCCGCGTACCGGGCGAGCATTTCTTCTAATGCGCGTTGGGTGCGCTCGCTGTCAAAGGCAATCAGCTCTGGGGCGTTGCCGGCGTCGGTCACTTGCCCGAGCGAGCGGGCCAGCTCGAGGCGCGCTGCGCGCCGACGCAGCGCTGGCTCGTCTTGATCGGGGGAGTACGGCCCATTGACGACCAGCCGCAGGCGCGGACGCTTGGCAATCGCCAGAGCGACTGATTCGAGCTTTTCGCGCTGCGCGGGCATCAGCGCGTCACTGCCGGCTCGGAACTGGATTTCGGCAAGCTGCTGCTGCTCCGCGTCCGATCCGCCGAACAAGCGGCCGAGGGCGCGAAACGGTGCCGTGACGATGCGCTTGAGCAGACTACCCAGCGCCTCGCGCACCACCGCGCCGAGAGCGAACTCGGGGTTGCCCACCTCGCCGCGCACCGGCACGGTCAATTCCATTCGCCCCTTCTCGTCGGTGAGCAGAGCCAGCGCAAAATCGAGCGGCAGATCGAGCGCGTTGGGCGCTTCGACTCGCTCACCAAGGCGAAAATCCGCCAGCTCGATCTTGTTTTTGCCCAGCAACTGGCGGTTCTCGATGTGGTAATCCAGATCAAGCCAGAGCTTGCCTTCGGCCACCTTGCGCCCGGCAAAGGTGGCCGTGTAGGGCGACAGCGGCGGCATCGCGACGTTGTTGATGCGTACCCGCAGATCGAGAAACTCCTTGGGCGCAAACGGCAACAGGCTGCCGCTCACGCGCGCGGAGCCAAAGGGCTCGATCTCGCCAGCCGCCTGCACGCGGGCACGCTTGCCCCGCTCAGTGGTGACGCCCAGCACTGTGCCGTCCAGCTTGATCACCTGCGTGGAAAACGGCAGCACCAGGCTCTGATCGGCATAGTCGAGCTCGCCCTGCCGGATGCGAATGCGATCAATCGTGATCGCAAAAGGTGTTTGGGGTGAGGCCTGATTCGCGTTCTCGGTTGGCTGTTGAGGCTCGCTGGCCATTGTTTTTGCGTCGCTGCGCAGGACCTGGGTCAGATTGACTGTGTCGTCTTCGGCAATCACCAGCTTGGCGCCGGGCTCGAGCAGATCCATCTGACGGATCTCCAGCCGTCCGGGAGCAGTGGTGAACACCACATCCGTGGCTTTCAGTTGGCGCCAGGAGGCGAAACGATCGCTGGACGCCTCCTCATCAATGCGCACCTCGTCCAGCGTCGCATTGCCGCTTGCCTGCAACGCGAGGACCGCGTCCTCACTGCGGTGCAGTTCGATTTTTGCTTGCGCCGACAGCGTTCCCGAGCGCAGTGCCAGCCGTGCTCGACGCGCCAGCACCGGCTGCAGCGGCAGCAGGGGCATCCGCTCGATTTGCAGCTCGGCCTGGGCACTTGCGCCGCTTTGCGCAATCGTGGCGTCGGCCTGCAGCGTGGCGTCGTCGGCAAAGCGCAGGCGCGCCTCAAGGCGCATTGGCGCATTGGCGCTGCTGTCGATGTTCGTCAGGCTCGCCGGGGCCAGTTCGGCGCGGTACACGATGGCGGGCTCGAATCCGTGGTGTTGCACGAGCACATTCACGCCTTCGGCGCGCACCGTTCCTATGGCGTAGCGCCACCCTGGCGGCGACTTTGCCGTGGACTCCGCGGACGAGGACGCTCCTGCTGACGAATCCGCCTTATCCGCCTTACCCGGCTCATCCCGCGCCGGACCCGCGCGCAGCAGCTGCATCAACCCCGGCGCCCCGGCCTCTGACAGCTCCAGCTCGGCCTGACCACCCTGAGCCGCGATCTCATCGATGGCAATGCGCTGCTCGCCGCTGTCAATGGTTCCGCCCGACAGTGACAGCGCCTCGAAGACCAGCACCGGCTCGGCGGCGTCAACCGCGGCGAGGCGCAGGCTGTCTGCTTGGACGTTCAAGGCACTGAGCCTGGCTTGCGTATCGCCAGCGCCAAAGTCAAGTGCCAGAGCGCTGCTGCCAGCGATGCCGGCAATATCGAGTGCGAGCGGTACCG
Source organism: Burkholderiales bacterium (assembly GCA_038243365.1). Taxonomy (GTDB): domain Bacteria; phylum Pseudomonadota; class Gammaproteobacteria; order Burkholderiales; family Burkholderiaceae_C; genus Simplicispira. Next base: position 6,618 of record JBBSRE010000163.1, read on the forward strand.
GACGTTGGCGATCAATGGCGTG
>JBBSRE010000164.1:0-6553 GCA_038243365.1 Burkholderiales bacterium
CCAGCAGTCCCATCGCCACCACGCGCGCGACGCGCCGATCACCGGTCAGAGTGGATTGCAAAAACTCCCGGCGACCGACCCGCGCACGAAGGCGCGCAGGTACAACCAGGCGGGCCTGCCAGACCCCACCGCGTAAAAAAACACCCTGCATCCGAGCCGCCTTTGTGTAGCAGTTCGGTGTCGTAAGGCGCACAGAACCCAGACAGTCCTTGAAGGTCAAGGACTTGCGGTTTTTTGGTGCGGCTGGCGGGGATCGAACCCACGACCCTTGGCTTCGGAGGCCAATACTCTATCCACTGAGCTACAGCCGCACGGACGCGCCGGGCGAAGCCGGCAATTATCACACACCCTTCGACACACGTCGCGGGGGCGGTGGGCTATCCGAAGGGAACACTTATAATCGCCGACTAACCACGAGCGTCCTTTGTAATCTGAGGAAGACATGAGCGAGCACCACCCCATCCAGGCCCACACCGGGCCCATCAAAAACCCCAAACAGTTGCTGATTGCGGGCCTGCTCTCATTTGTCGTGCCCATTTTCGCGATCATCATTCTTGTGACTTTTGTCACCTCTGGCAACCGACCTTCGTTGGGCGCGGCGAACCCCGAGCGCGGGATAGAACTGCGAATCCAGAAGGTAGGAAGCGTCGAAATACGGGACGCCAATCGCCCACTCACATCAGGGAAAGAGGTTTACACGACGCAGTGCGTTGCCTGTCACGCCTCTGGCGTTGCAGGTGCGCCAAAGTTCCAGGACGTTGCCTCTTGGGCACCCCGGATCACGACGGGCTACGACGCTCTGCTTCATTCCGCCTTGGCGGGCAAAGGCGCGATGGCGCCACAGGGTGGCGGTGATTTCAACGACACGGAAATTGGGCGCGCGGTGGTCTACATGGCCAACGCCGCTGGAGCGAAGTTTGACGAGCCGGCAGCACCTGCCGCCGACACCGCGTCAGGCACCGGAGCCGAGTCTGCTCCGCCACTTGCCGTGGCGACAACGACCGCAGCAACCGTTGCGGCAGCAGTCGCACCGGTTTCCGCTGCCGCACCGCTCGCTGCTACCGCAGCGGCTCCTGTGGCCTCCGAATCTACAACCGCAGCCTCTGCTGGCGGCACAGGCGAGGCGCTGTACAAACAGGCTTGCCAAGTCTGTCACACCGCTGGCATTGCTGGTGCTCCGAAGTTCGGCGACAAGGCAGCTTGGGCGCCTCGTCTCAAGACGGGTATGGAGGCTTTGTACAAGGCGGCCATCAATGGAATGGGCGCCATGCCGCCACGCGGGGGCACTTCGGCGTCCGACGCTGATATCCACGCGGCGGTTGACTACATGGCTGCCGCAGCGAAATAGGCTGCCAATTACTTTGAACAAGAAGCCGACCGCAGGGTCGGTTTTTTCTTTGGGGCTTGCCTCCCTGCTAGTCAGGCTGTGCGACTGATCAAGACAAAGCGGCGTTCAGCTGTTTTGAGCGGCAGCAGGGCTGCGCACAAAGCCAAATAAGGTGGGCAGCTGCGCGGCAGCACCGGCGTGTCGAACCGTCCACTCGCCACGGTCTATGGCATCGGCTATCAGAGGCACGTCGGCACTGTGCAGGAGGCCCAACCCGATGTCGCTCAAAAAGTAGACGTGGCCTTCTGTGTCGGTCAGACACTCTTGTGCCTGCGCGACACGTCCGGTGTGCGTGTGCAATGCTCCATCGATCTGCATCCGCCAAATCCACGGCGTGCTTTCAAGTTCGACATACACCCGTTGGGGGCCATTCTGAAAGTACCACTGGCCTTGGGCATCTGAGGCGTAGTTGCGACCGATAAAGGCCAGCAATTTCTCATGCGTGAGCCGGTCTCCCTTGGCCTGCGGAAAGTCGCCTTCCGCTTGGACTGCGTCGTCGCGCAGGAACCATTGTCCCCTGGCGTCCAGGCCAAGCCACCCGTGGCAGGTTGGCACGTTGGGCCATTTCTTGATTGCCTGAAGCACGAGGTCATCCATCGCTGCATTGTGCATGTCAAGCCGCGTTCTCAGCGTCTTCCGATGTGCGCAAGGGCTTTTGCAAGATCGGTGACAATTTCACTTGATTGACCCATAAGTCGGGTTGATCCTTCTCACTTTCGCATCTCGGAACAAACACCATGAAACGCTTGCTCTCCATCATCCTGTTGGCCGCCGCCCTCACTGGCTGCGGCTATAACGACTTCCAACGACTGGACGAGCAGTCGAGCGCCGCTTGGAGCGAGGTGCTCAACCAATACCAGCGGCGCGCGGATTTGGTGCCCAACATCGTCGCCACCGTGAAAGGCGAAGCGAGCTTCGAGCAAGACACGCTCACAAAAGTCATAGAAGCTCGCGCGAAGGCGACTTCGATTCAGGTGACCCCGGAGACCTTGAACGATCCGCAGGCTCTTGCGAGATTTCAACAGGCGCAGGGGGAATTGTCGAGTGCGTTGTCGCGCCTGATGGCGGTATCAGAGCGTTATCCATCACTGCAAGCCAACCAGGCGTTTCGTGATCTGAGGGTGACGTTGGAGGGCACTGAAAATCGGATCACCGTGGCGCGTAACCGGTTTATCCAGACCGTGCAGGAGTACAACGTTCTGGCGCGTAGTTTTCCGAGCAACCTGACCGCCAAGATCTTCAGTTACGAGCCCAAGCCCACCTTCGCCGTCGAGAACGAAGCCCAGATCTCGAGCCCGCCCAAAGTCGATTTCTCTTCGCCAAAGCCCTGACCCACTGCATGCAATCTTGCTTTCGGCCGATGTTTGTCCGCTTCTTCAATCGGGCCCTGCTGGCGTTGTTTTGTCTGTCGTTCTGGATCGGTCCTGCCGCCGCTCAGACTCTGGCGCCAATTCCTGCGCTGTCCGCCCACGTGATCGACCAGACAGCCAGTCTGGCGCCTGCGCAGCGCGCGGCGCTCGACGCCCGATTGGTAGCGCTTGAGCAGGAGCGAGGCAGCCAGGTGGTGATACTCCTCGTGAACACTTCTGCTCCCGAAGACATCGCCAGCTTTGCCAACCGCATATCCAATGCGTGGAAAATTGGCCGACGCGAGGTGGGCGACGGCCTGCTCCTTGTAGTCGCCAAACAAGATCGGAAGGTTCGGATCGAGGTGTCCAAAACCTTGGAGGGTGCGATCCCTGATTTGGCTGCCGCCCGCATCATCGACGAGGCGATCACTCCTCGCTTTCGTGAAGGCGACTTTGCCGGCGGGCTGAGCGCTGCAATCGACGCTTTAGACGCTCTGATTCGCGGGGAATCCTTGCCGGAGCCTTCACCGGCGCATCACCAAAGCAGCGATTTCGGCGGGACCGACGTTCTCGTTTTTGTCTTCTTTGGAGTGTTCATGTTTGGCTCGCTGGTGCGCCGCGCACTCGGCAAGCGCCTGGGCTCGGCTCTAACGGGCGCCGGCGCCGGGATAGCGGTCTTTCTGCTGACTGCCAGCGCCCTCCTCGCCGTGGCAGCTGGTTTTGGCGCGCTGATGTTTGTGCTGCTGTCGTCCACATCGGCCGGACGTGCGGTGGGACGTGGCGGCGCACTCGGCGGCTATGGCGGTGGGCTGGGCGGAAGCGGTGATTTTGGGGGCTCGTCAGGCGGAGGCGGGTTTTCGTCTGGTGGCGGCGGCGATTTTGGCGGCGGTGGCGCCTCGGGAGGCTGGTAATGGCAACGTCAATTTCAATTTGGCACCGTGTCCGCCGATACCTGCGCCACCGTTGGCACGATGATCAGGTGTCTCGCAGTGTCGATGCGCTAGCGCTCGAGCGTTTGACGGCAGCCGTGGTGGCCGGCGAGCAGTGCCACAGCGGCCAGATTCGCGTTTGCATTGAGGGTGGGCTGCCGGGGAGCTACCTCTGGCGTGGCGCAACGCCAAGGGAGCGCGCGATCACTCTCTTTGGCAAATTGCGGGTCTGGGACACTGAGCATAACAACGGTGTCCTGATCTACCTGCTGTTGGCGGACCGCGCCATGGAAATCGTGGCCGATCGGGGGCTGGCCCGCGCGGTGCCAAGTCGGACTTGGGAGACCATCATGGAGTCCATGCAAGGCGCACTTCGCGAGGGTCGACATGAGGAAGCCCTTCAATTGGCCATTGAAAAAGTAGCGTCTCTGCTGCAGGAGCACAGCAGCGGCTTTGAGCGCGTATCCAATGAGCTGCCGGACTCGCCAGCGCTGGGCCCATTTCGCTATTGAAAATATAGCTGCTAACGCACGCTCAGTAAGCGATAGCAGTCATTTCTCTTGAGTTTCTGCATAAAAAAACCGCCTCTCGGCGGTCTCTTTTCTTTGGCTTGCGCTCGCCAGGCAGTGTCAGCGTTTCTGGCGGTATTTGCGAAGGGCGGCAATTTGCGCCGCCATCACCGTCAGCTCGGACTGGGCACGCGCAAGATCCAGTTCACCTTTTGCGTTGCGCAGTGCCTCTTCCGCCGCAGCCTTGGCGGCACTGGCTTTCTCTTCGTCCAGATCCTTCCCACGCACCGCGGTATCGGACAAAACGGTCACGCAATCGGGTTGGATCTCGAGAATGCCGCCAGCGACAAACACAAATTCTTCGCTTCCGTCCGCCATTTCGATGCGTACCGAACCTGGTCGGATGCGGGTAATCAGGGGCGTGTGGCGCGGATATACACCCAATTCGCCGGACTCGCCGGGCAATGCGACAAAACGCGCTTCGCCCGAAAAGATCGACTCTTCTGCGCTGACGACGTCCACATGGATGGTGTTGGCCATTCAGTTTTCCTTAGAACAATACGGGCTGGAAAGACGCGCCGACAGCAGACGTGACGCCCGGTCGGCAGCAGCCTTCATCCCGCCATCTTCTTCGCTTTTTCGAAGGCTTCGTCGATGGTACCGACCATGTAGAAGGCTTGCTCGGGCAGGTGGTCGCACTCGCCGTCGACGATCATCTTGAATCCGCGAATGGTATCGGCGAGCGGCACGTACTTACCTGGGGAACCGGTGAACACCTCGGCCACATGGAAAGGCTGCGACAGAAAACGCTGGATCTTGCGCGCGCGTGCCACGGCCAGTTTGTCGTCCGGTGCCAGTTCATCCATGCCCAAAATGGCAATGATGTCGCGCAGTTCCTTGTAGCGCTGCAGGGTGCCCTGCACTGCGCGAGCCACGTTGTAGTGTTCCTCACCCACTACGGCGGGAGACAGCTGGCGGCTAGTGGAATCCAGCGGGTCGACTGCGGGGTAGATACCGAGCGAAGCAATGTCGCGCGACAACGCCACGGTCGAATCGAGGTGAGCAAACGTGGTGGCCGGCGATGGATCTGTGTAATCGTCCGCAGGCACATACACCGCCTGAATCGAGGTGATGGAACCCACCTTGGTCGAGGTGATGCGCTCTTGCAGGCGGCCCATTTCCTCAGCCAGTGTAGGCTGGTAGCCTACGGCGGAAGGCATGCGACCGAGCAATGCAGACACCTCGGTGCCGGCAAGCGTGTAGCGGTAGATGTTGTCGACGAAGAACAGCACGTCGCGGCCCTCGTCACGGAAAGATTCCGCAATGGTCAGGCCGGTCAAGGCCACGCGCAAACGGTTGCCCGGTGGCTCGTTCATCTGGCCATAGACCATGGCCACTTTGGATTCGGACAGGTTCTCCAAATTCACCACCCCCGAATCTGCCATCTCGTGATAGAAGTCGTTGCCCTCACGGGTACGCTCGCCCACCCCGGCGAACACCGACAAACCCGAGTGGGCCTTGGCGATGTTGTTGATGAGCTCCATCATGTTCACGGTCTTGCCCACGCCGGCGCCGCCGAAAAGACCCACTTTGCCGCCTTTGGCGAATGGGCATACCAGGTCGATCACCTTGATGCCGGTTTCCAGCAGCTCCTGCGATGGCGCGAGTTCATCGTAAGCAGGCGCCTTGCGGTGGATCGGCGCGGTCACCTCTTGGCTGACCGGGCCGCGTTCGTCGATGGGCGCGCCGAGCACGTCCATGATGCGGCCCAAAGTGGCTTTACCTACAGGCACGGTGATCGGATTTCCAGTGTTGGAAACCATCAAACCACGGCGCAGACCGTCGGATGAGCCCAGCGCAATGGTGCGGACGATGCCATCACCCAGCTGCTGCTGGACTTCCAGTGTGAGTGCGGAACCGTCGAGCTTCAGCGCATCGTAGATCTTGGGCATACGGTCACGCGGAAATTCCACGTCGACCACCGCGCCGATGCACTGCACGACTTTGCCTTGGGTCATTTCGTTGACCGGAGAGTTTGCTTGAGCCATGTTGATTGCTCCAATAAATAATTCTGTGGGCCGTGTTAAACGGCGGCGGCGCCTGCGACGATCTCAGACAGCTCTTTGGTGATGGCGGCTTGGCGGGTCTTGTTGTAGATCAGCTTCAGATCGTCAATCACGGTGCCCGCGTTATCGGTAGCGGCCTTCATGGCCACCATGCGCGCTGATTGTTCGGATGCCATGTTCTCGGCGACGGCCTGGTAAATCAGCGACTCGACGTAACGAACCAGCAGGTCGTCAATGACAGTTTGCGCATCGGGTTCGTAGATGTAATCCCAGTCGTTCTCTGAGCCGCCAGCCTGCATGTCTTGCGAGGACA
>JBBSRE010000165.1:0-6537 GCA_038243365.1 Burkholderiales bacterium
ACTTCTGTGTGGTGTTTTGCCGCGTTTCCATCGGCAAATGGGGCCTGCGAGCAGCCTACGCGCTGGGCGGCTTTGCAACGCTGTTGGCCCAGTTCGGCGACCCGGCCAAGCTCGTATGGCAGGACGACATTGGGTGGCTGGCGGTTGCTACCAACACCGGCGTGGTGGCCAGCATGGCGTGGGTCATCCTGGCGGTGGGCGGCGTGTCGGTCTTGCTGCGCGGGCTGGCAAAGGCGCAGGCGCCGGCGCGCCAGCAAATCGCTGCAGTGACCGCTTCCTGCCTGTGGGGTTTGCTGTGCCTGACTGGCTACGCCATCGCCCTTCTCGACTGGCCGCTGTACCCGTTTCCACTGCTGTTGCTACCGCTGTACCCAGTGATTCTGGTGTATGGCATCTTGCGGTACGGCGTGTTTGTAGCCAACGCCTGGGCCGGTCGTGCGCTGGCCTGGGCGCTGCTGCTGGCGGTGGGCGCTGCGGTGCTGGCGCTTATGCCGCTGGTGCTGCCGTTTGAGTCGCGCTGGTTGAACGGCATGGCGGTAGCCGCTAGCTGCCTGACCCTCATGGGGCCGGTGGGCCGTTTTGCCCATCGGCTGATTTATCCGGGCGCAGTGGTGTCCGCCAGCGACATCGCACAGTGGCGCCAGACACTGACCGCCAGCGCTTCCTTGGCGGCACTGGCCGACACGGCTGGGCAGTTGCTTGGCCTGCGGCTGGGCATGCCTGTGGACGTGGCGTTCGACGCCAACACCCGCAGCGGGAATCCTCAGCTCGTTTGCGAGCGCAGCTCTGGTGGCAGCTTGCAAGGCGGCGCTGGCTGGACTCTCACTTTGCGCGGCTGGGAAGCGGCCCCGCCGGGCCAGCGCCATGTCGCAGAGCTGTTCGGCCAGGCGGTGCTGGAAGCGGCACGCTATGTCGACCAGTTGCAACAGCGTGCCAGCGAGGAGCGCCAGCGCCAGCTGCAAGCGCGCCTCGCGGAGCTGGGCTCACTGGCGGCCACCGTAGCGCACGACATTCGCAACCCGCTCAACATCATTTCCATGGCTGTAGCCACCGCACCTCATGAGACCCGCCGTGAAGTAGCCGAGCAAATTCAGCGGATCGCCCACTTGAGCAGTGACTTGCTGGACTACGCCAAACCCTGGTCGCTCGCACCCAGCCGCACCGATATGACCGCCCTCGTGCACCAGCAAGTGCATGCGCATAGCCCGGTGAAGCTGGGCGCCGGGCTGGCAGAACCGCACTGGCTTCTGATCGACCCCATGCGGGTGACGCAGGCACTGACCAATCTGCTGGCCAACGCCCAGCGGGCCGCAGGCGATGCTTCGACTTTGGCTGAACCGGACGACGCTGGCGGGGTGTATCTGGATATTGAGCAACGCGACCAGTGCCTGCTGCTGCACGTGTGCGACAACGGCCCCGGTGTGCCTGAAGCGATGCGAGCCCGCCTGTTTGAGCCTTTCGCATCTCGTAGCCCTGGTGGCACCGGTCTGGGACTGGCCATCGTGGCGCGCGTCATGGCCGCACACGGCGGCACCGTCGCCCTGACCGAACGCGCCGGCTGGCGCACTTGCTTCACTTTGAGTTTTCCGCTTTGAACACACCTCAATCGCCTCCGCTTTCTGAAAATCCGGTCGGCCGCGTGCTGCTGGTCGACGATGAGCCCGCCTTTCAGCGGCTGGGCGGTGCTTTCTTGCGAACGTTGGGACATGAAGTCGACTTGGCCGGCGATGGCGAGCAAGCCCTCGCCCGGTTCTCCGCGCAGCGGCCAGACCTCGTGTTGCTCGACCTGGCCATGCCGCCCAGCATGGATCCGGAACAAGGCTTGGCGCTGATCCCGCAGCTGGCGGGCGTGCCGGTGATCGTGCTCACAGGCCATGGGCAACACGAGCTGGCCCTGCGCGCAGCCGCGCTGGGCGCATGGGACTTCATCACCAAGCCGATTGATTCTGATTTGCTGCGTTTTGTGGTGACCCGCGCGCTTCACCAGTCGCGTCTGCAAGCCGAGTTGGCGCGCCTGCAAGCCAGCCAAAGCAGCGACGACATGGGTCTGATCGGCCAGACCGTGGCTATGCAACAGCTGCGTGCGATGGTGCGGCGGGTGGCGGCCACGCGGGTCAGCGTACTGGTGCTGGGGCCCACCGGCACCGGTAAGGAACTGGTGGCGCGCGCCTTGCACGAAGGCAGCGAATGCAACCGAGGCCCTTTTGTGGCGGTGCACTGTGGCGCGCTGTCGGCCGAATTGCTGGAGAGCGAGTTGTTCGGTCATTTGAAAGGTAGCTTCACCGGTGCCTACCGTGACCAGCCGGGCCTGGTAGAGGCGGCACACAGCGGCACCTTGTTTCTTGACGAGGTGGGCGAGATGCCGGCGGCTATGCAAGTCAAGCTGCTGCGCTTCTTGCAGGAGGGCACCTTTGTGCCCGTAGGCGGCCGGGTGCAAAAACAGGCGCAGGTGCGCGTGATTGCCGCCACCCACCGCGATCTGGAGGCCATGGTGCGAGAAGGCAGCTTTCGCGAAGACCTGTTTTACCGGCTGCGCGGCGTAGTGCTGCGCACGCCAGCCCTGTCTGAGCGCGCCGCCGATGTGCCCATTCTGGCCACCCGCTTCCTGCACCGGTGTTCGCCCCGGCTGGCGTTCAGCGCAGGCGCCATCGCCTGGCTGTCAGCCCGCACCTGGGCGGGCAATGTGCGCGAACTTAAAGCCATGGTGGAAACCGCTGCCGCCCTCACCCCTGCTGAGCAAACGGCGGTGGACCTGGACCTGCTGCAGCTGGCTGCCGGTGAACCGCCCGACGAGCCCACACGGGTGGAATACGCAGAGGGTGTGGGGGTGCTGGACGCCGCTTTGGGTGAGCTGGAGCGCCGCCTCGTCAAAGACGCCATGGCTGCTTCCGGTGGCAACCAGTCGAAAGCCGCGCGCCAGCTGGGTGTCTCTCGCGTGGGGCTGATCAAGAAGCTGGGTCGACTGGGTTTGCGTTAGGCGCGTGCCTATGAATACCAGCGAGAAGGTTTTGTCTCAGCTGCTGTTGTGGAAGTGGGGCGTGAGAGATCAGAAAAGGCGCTACTCGCGCGCCCGGCCAGAAGCTCGCTTCCGGCGTCACGGAACATGCCTTGAACTACTTCCAGCCACTGGCGACTCATCCTTTTGAGATACCGCTCAGCGAAGCGGGCACAGGCACATCTTGGGGCACCGAGCTATCTGCGATGGCTTGTCCGATGACCGTGTGCATGGGAACTACGCCTGACCAGACGGAAAGGTCAATCTCCTCGTAGTCATCCAAAGGAGGACCCCGGCGGATCTTGGCCGACGCCGCGTCAATGGCAACTTCGAGCACGCCGGTGCGTTTGACTTCGCTGTCAAACGGCGCGCGAACTTCGCTCCAGCGGCCGGGCATGTTGTGCTCGGAGATGCAGCGCAGGGCGTGTAATTTTTCGTTGTGGTCGTCAATCTCCATGGCATGGCCGTGCAGCACCACCGAACGGTAGTTCATGGACGACTCAAATATCGAACGTGCCACCACCAAGCCGTCGACCAGAGTCACGCCAATGCTTACTGCAAACCCTTGCGTCGCACGTACCGCCCGCGATTTTTTGGCGCCGTGGATGAAGAAGCGATCGCCGTCCCGGCCATAGGCCATCGGCATCACCACGGGCCGATCACCGTCCACAAACGCGACGTGGGCCACCAAGCCGCGATCCAGAATCGCAAAAATGCTTTCACGGTCGTAATGGCCGCGTTCGCTGATCTGGCGTACCCGGTTGATCCGCGCCGGTGCGAAGGGATCGCTGGGCTGGGGAGACTTATCTTTATGGTTCATGGCGTGAACCGCCTCTCGTGCCGTCTTCGGCTGTCTGTTTCTCGATCTGACAAGCGTGGATGTTGATCGCCTGTCGCCTGAACCCCCGTTGCTGCATCCATCGCACGATCGAATCTCCATACGCTATCTGGGCCAGCGCCATCAAAATCAACGGCAGGGCTACGAGGGCCTGACCATTCAGGTGTTCGCCACCCAGCGCGACGCCTACCCACAAGGCCACTACCGGGTTCACAAAAGCGTAGCTGCCCGCCAATGCAGGTGATGTGTTCTTGAGCAGCCAGAAATAGGCATTCAGGGTCACCAGGGTTCCCATGATCACCAGGTAGAACCAAGCCAGGACAGACGTGCGGCTTGCCATCTGCCAGTGCCAATCCTGCGCAGCAGGCTCCCACAACCAGGCGCTTGCCGTGCACAGCAGTCCCCCTGTGAGCCACTGCGCGCCCGCCGCCATGGCCGGTCTGGGCAAGGAGAGTTTGCGCGACGCGTACGACCCCACGCTCCAGCACAGAGGCGCGCCAAATGCACAGGCTGCACCGAGCAGCGTGGTCGAAAAGTCACGCTCGAGCGACAGCACGGCGGCACCCACCACACCCAGCCCCAGGCCCAGCCAGCTGGTGGTGGCAACCGGCTCGCCGCCCCAGCGCGTCCACAGTGCCAGCCACATGGGCATGGTGGTGACCACCGTCGCCATCAGGCCAGAGCCGATGCCCAGCCGCTGCGCCAGCATGATCAGCCCCATGGCGAGGAACACCATCAGGCCACCAATCAGCACCGAATGCCGCCACTGCGCTGGCGTCGGCCAGGCCTGGCGCTGCCAGCGCGCCAAGCACAACATGATGATCCCGGCCACTACAAAGCGCACGCCATTCAACAGCAAAGGCGGCAGGGTTTGCATGGCCAGGTTGAGCGCGTGGTACGTGGTGCCCCAGACCAGGTACACGATCAGCAGAGCCAGCCATAGACGCCATGGTCGCTGCGTGGCCGTGTTTTTACAGAAAATGATCGGCAAAGCAGCCATGATTCGAAAAAATATCTTCCAGTGGCAAGCAGAGCCGTAATTTAACTGGTACTTTCAGACAATGCAAGAAATTATTCAAACAGACGACACCGATAGAAGAATTGTTACGGCCCTGATGGTCGACAGCCGACGTTCTTACGCCGACGTGGGGGCCGAAGTGGGTATGTCCACCGCCGCCGTGCACGAGCGCGTACGCAAAATGGTGGAGCGCGGTGTGATCGAACGGTTTTCGCTGCGCGTGGTACCCGAGGCACTGGGCCTGCAGTTTTGCGCCTTCGTCTCGATACGTCTGGACGGCGGCGCGAGCAGCCGAGGTATCGCCGCACAGCTGCAAGCAATACCTGAAGTTCTCGAACTGCACAGCGTGGCCGGCGAGCACGATTGCCTGGCCAAAGTCCGCTGCGCAGACGCGCGCGCCCTGGAAGATGTGATCTACCGCATCAAGGCCATTGACGGCGTGTCACGCACCACGAGCATCGTCGTGTTGAGTACCGAATTTGAGTGAGGCGCCGGGAGCCGATGGCGCCACGAGGGCAGAAAGTGCACCGGGCGCAAAGCTCGCCTCCAGCACTTGCGCCAGATCATCGAATACATCGTCCAGCGTGCGCACCCATGAGGGGCTACCGTCGCCCCGGCCTTCAAACAGTGCGCGCAGCACGGCCGGGTCTTCCAGCAAACCGTGCAGGTATACGCCGAGCACGTTGCCCGCTGCGTTCTGCCACGCAAGCCCCGGCATCACCATGCGCGCCACATCACCACCGTCAGCCATGGCCGGGTGTTGCGCGGTGCGGCCGTGGCGAATTTCGTACCCGGTGACTTCGACATCCGAGAGCGCCGCCCACGCTCCCTTCAGCGCGCTGAAGCGGGCAGTCGTGCGGCGCACCTGTTTGGCGGGGTCGAACACCGTGACCAAAGGAAGCAAGCCCAAACCCGGTCCGTTGCCATCGATGCCGTCGGTATCGATCAGCGCTTCGCCCAGCATCTGCAAGCCGCCGCACACGCCCAGCACCAAACCTGCCTGCGCGGCATGCGCCGCCACGGCACGGTCCAGGCCCTGCTCGCGCATCCAGGCCAAGTCGGCCGCAGTAGCCTTGGAGCCGGGTAGCACGATCCAGTCGCTCGGCTTGAGGCCTGCTACGTCGGCCGGGCTGCGCGCCCACAGCAAACGCACACCCTGCACATTTTTCAATGGCTGAAATTCATCCAGGTTGCTGATGCGCGGTGGCGCGATCACGGCCACCGTGGTGTGCACCGCGCCGGCGCTCAGACTTCGGTCGTCGAATATGCCGTCTTCTTCCGGCAGGCCATGGCGCCAGTGCATGGGGATGGTGGCCACCGTGGGCACACCGGTCAGGTCCTGCAGCATCTGCGGCGCGGGCGCCAGCAAGCTCGCATCACCCCGAAACTTGTTGAGCACGAAACCGTGGATCAGCGCGCGTTCGTCCTCGGGTAGCAGCGCCCAGGTACCGTACAGGTGGGCAAAGGCGCCGCCGCGGTCGATGTCGGTCACCAGCAGACAGCGCGCACTGGCGTAGCGCGCCACGCGCATGTTGACGATGTCGCTGGCGTGCAGGTTGATCTCGGCGGGCGAACCTGCGCCCTCGATGACGACCACATCGTTCTCCGCGCGCAACAGGTCCAAGGCCTTGGCAATGTGCGGCCAGACGCGCTCACTGCGGCCACGCCACGGCAAGGCAGACAACT
>JBBSRE010000166.1:0-6519 GCA_038243365.1 Burkholderiales bacterium
GGAGGCGCACAGTCTGCAAACCACGGACGGCCATGTCACTGGACTCGTGGTGAAAGACGTGGCCACCGGAGAGCAGCACGCGGTGACCGCTCGCGCGGTCGTCAACGCTACCGGCGCATGGGCCGACCGGCTGCGCGCCGGCGTCGGCGCTGCGCCACTGATGCGCCCGCTGCGTGGCAGCCATCTGGTGCTGCCGTTTTGGCGATTGCCTGTGGCGCAAAGCATCAGCTTCATGCACCCCAAGGATGGACGCGCGGTGTTTTTCTACCCGTGGGAAGGGGCCACGCTGGTCGGCACCACCGATCTGGACCATCGCGCCGATCTGGATGCAGAGGCCAGCATCACCGCCTTGGAGGTGGCTTACCTGCTCGAAGCCGTGAATGACCAGTTTCCTGCGGCGAAGATCACCAGCGCGGACATCAACGCCTGCTATGCCGGCGTTCGCCCTGTCATTGACGATGGCCAGCAGGACGCTTCCAAAGCCACGCGCGATCACGTGGTGCGCGATGAAGCCGGCCTTGTCACCCTCGCGGGCGGCAAGCTCACCACCTTCCGCCTGATGGCGCAGGACGCGCTGGCGCTTGCTGCACCGCACGTCGGCAAGTCGTTTGCCAAAGACGCTGCTCCCGTGTTTACGCCCGCTCCCGCGCTCAACCCTCGTTGGAGCAGCGCCGTGCGCCAGCGACTGGCGTCGCGCTACGGCGCTTACGCCGCTGAGTGGTGTGAGGGAGCGTGCGACGAAGACCTGCACACTATCCCGGGCGCGCAAACCCTGTGGCTGGAACTCGCCATTGCCTGCCGATTCGAGGCCGTGGAGCACCTGGACGACTTGCTGCTGCGCCGCACAAGGCTTGGCGTTCTTTTGCCGCGTGGCGGGCTTGACCATCTGCCGCGCATCCGCCAGTTGTGCGCTTCGCACCTTGGGTGGAGCGATATGCGTTGGGACGACGACGTGGTGCGCTACCGCGCCCTGATCTGCGCGCATTACCAACCGCCGGCCGCACAGTAAAAAATATGCCGCAAATAGCCTCCAGCGCTTATCCAGCAAGCGCGAGCAGCTATCAAATGTGATGCATCACCGGAGACGCCATGACCGCCCCTTATCTGCTCGCGATCGACAACGGCACCCAAAGCGTGCGCGCCCTGCTGTTTGATTTGCATGGCAAGCTGGTGGACAAAGCCCAGGTCAGCATCGCCTATCAATCGCCCGAGCCGGGATGGATGGAGGCCGACGCAGACGTCTTTTGGCAGGCGCTGTGCCGGGCTTGCCAGCAGCTGTGGCAGACCAGCAGCGTCAGCACAAGCGAGATCGCAGGTCTCGTCATCACGACTCAGCGCGCCACCACCCTGGCACTGGACGCCAACGGCAAGCCGCTGCGCCCCGCCATGATTTGGCTCGACCAGCGCCGTGCCGAACATGCCCCGCGCCTGGCGTGGTGGTGGGAGGCCGCGTTCCGCGCTATCGGCATGCGCGATACCGTGCGCCATTTCCAGAAAGAAGCCGAGGCCAACTGGATCGCTCAGCACCAGCCCGAACTGTGGGCACGCACCGACAAATACCTGCTGCTCTCGGGCTACCTGAACTACCGCTTCACTGGCCGCTTCGTTGATTCAGTCGCGTCCCAAGTCGGCTACGTGCCCTTCGACTACAAAAAAGGCCGCTGGGCGCCGCCCCACGACTGGAAGTGGCAAGCCTTGCCCATCACCCCCGCCATGTTGCCGGAGCTGGTCAGCGCTGGCACCGTTATCGGGAAGGTTAGTAGCCAAGCCGCCCAAGACACCGGCATTCCCGAGGGTCTGTCGGTGTTGGCAGGCGCGGCCGACAAGGCCTGCGAAGTGCTGGGCGCCGGATGCCTGACGCCCGACATTGCCTGCCTGTCGTACGGCACCGCGGCCACCATCAACACCACCGCGCCGCGCTATCTGGAGGCCACGCGCTTCATCCCGCCGTACCAAGCGGCGGTGCCGGGGCACTACAACACCGAGGTGCAGATCACACGGGGTTTCTGGATGGTGAACTGGTTCAAGGAACAATTTGGTCTGCACGAGCAGCAGCAGGCACTGAGGGAGGGCGTGACGCCTGAGAGCCTGTTTGATGCGCTGGTCAGCCGCGTGCCGCCCGGTGCGCAAGGGCTCATGCTGCAACCCTTCTGGAACCCGGGCATCAAGGTGCCGGGACCCGAGGCCAAGGGTGCCGTGATTGGTTTCGGCGACGTGCACACCCGCGCCCACCTGTACCGCGCCATCCTCGAAGGCCTGGCCTACGCGCTGCGCGAGGCCAAGGAGCGCATTGAAAAGCGCGGCGGTGCGCCCATCAGCTTGGTGCGCGTGTCCGGCGGCGGTTCGCAAAGCGACGCTGCCATGCAGATCACTGCCAACATTTTCAACCTGCCCTGCGAGCGTCCGCACCTCTACGAGACCAGCGGCCTGGGCGCCGCCATGATTGCCGCTGTAGGCTTGGGCCTGCACCCCGACTACCCCACCGCTGTCGCGGCGATGACGCGCATGGGCCAGCGTTTCGAGCCTGAGGCGCAACACGCCGCCACCTATGAGCAGTTGTACCGGCGCGTCTACAGCCGCATGTACAAACGGCTTCAACCGCTGTACCGCGACATTCGTGCCATCACCGGCTACCCTTCACACGATTGACCGCTTTTTGATAACAGCCTTGACCACACCATGCGCGCCACCCGTTTCTTCCTGATTTTCTCGGCTCTCACCGCTACGGCTTCGTCTGCTCTGGCCTGGAGTGACCACGCCATGGTCACCTACCGCGCGCTGGAACGCGTGTCGGAGCTGGGTGCCAATGTTCGTGTGCCCGCCGAACCACTGGACGCATTTCTTCAGAACGAAGAAGCGGCCATTGAGGAGCTGCTATCTGCGCAGGAGGCTTGGGCGCGTCACGCGCTTGATGCTTATGCCGCTCGTCCTGATGCACTGGCCTTCAAAGCCGACCCGTCAATGAGCGATGCGGCCCGTCGCAAAGCGTTTTTCTCAGCGCTGCGGATCTCGCAGGACAGCCGCTTCGCGCTGTATGTGCAACCTGATCCTTGGGGCAAGGCGCCCGACCCGGCCAGACTGCTTCCAGCATCGGCCGTCAAGGCGAACGCCGGCACCGACGAAAGCCGTCACGTGTTTGCACGCGTTGAGCCGGGCGAACTGGTACCTGCGCTTGCGGTGGTCGCCTCGGCCAGTGACGAGCCCGACTACGGGCTGGACATCAATCTCTGGAGCGACAGCCCCACGCCAGAGGGCAAAGCGTACGGTTTTGGCACTCTGCCCTTTGGCAACCCGGCGCTCAGCTTCAGCACCCAGGCGCCCTTCCACATGGGGTTCTTCCACGAGCCCGAAATTCTGTATTACGCGGCGCCGTTCCTGCGCCGCACCTACCCGCTGCTGCGGGTGCATCAGTACGTAGGGTTGGCGCAGTTGGCGTTTGACACCGGGCATCCCTATTGGGGTTGGCGCTTCACCGGATTGGCGATGCACTACCTGCAGGACCTTACCCAGCCGTATCACGCCAGTCTTTCGCCAGGCAACAGCGCCGCGCGATTGATAGGCATCAACGTGATGGCCATGGTGGGCATGCCTCAGCGCAAGAACGACATGATCGTGCTGTTGTCCAATCGGCACCTTGCCATGGAAGGCTATGAGAGCGCCCTCGTGCGCCGCGCTGCCAGCGAACGCCGTGCCACGGCGATTGAAGCGTCTCTGCACGACACTAGCAGCGATTCAAGCTACCCCGCGTGGTCGCTCACTTATGTGCGCGACGTCGTCAGCCTGGAAGCTTATAAGGCAGCGCCCGAAACGGACCGCACCATCGTCGGCGCGATGCCTGCTCAGTGGGTGTCGGACCCCAGCTTTGATTTTGGCGTGCACGCCAAGGAGATCGATCTGACACAACGTCTGAGCGAAGCCGACCCTGCGAAACGGCTTCGCATGGACACGACGATCGCCGAGCTGCTGCGCCACTTTGGCGCGCACAGCCGCGCGTTGGTGCGCGGGATCATGGCGCGCAAGCCGGTGAAGTGACGCTCACCGGGTACGTGGTAGGCCGCGCCTCGACGGTCTGGGGGGTCGGACGCCCACCATGGAACACGCCACTGCGCATGATCCGAAGCGGGCTGCTGTGTCCTTGACCCTTGCATCCTGCGGCCACAGCGACTTCACGCTGCGCAAAAGCCGCTTTGTCGGCTGCGTGCAGCCCATGGCTGACCGCCCGGGCGCGCTGGTGCGAGTGGCAGAGCTGCGCGCACTGCATCCCGGCGCAACGCATGTCTGCTGGGCGCTGTTGGCGGGCGGTCACTCGGCCGCAGTGGACGACGGGGAGCCGTCCGGCACCGCGGGCCGGCCGATGCTGGAAGTTCTGCGCCACCATGATCTGGAAGGCGTTCTGGCGACAGCCGTGCGCACCTTCGGCGGTGTGAAACTGGGCGCCGGTGGTTTGGTGCGCGCCTACACCGACTGCGTGGTGCAAGCGCTGTCAAACGCAACCACCACGCCGATCCAGCGGCTGGCGCATCTGCAATGCAGCCTGCCCTACGCGCTGGAAGGTGCGGTGCGCCGTGAACTGGCCGCGCACCACGCCGCCCTGGTATCGGTGGAACACGGCAGCCTGGTCCAGATGGAGTTGGAATTGCCGGAAATCAACGCCTTGGCATTCCAGCAGGCTCTGACGGATCTCTCGAGCGGCGCCATCGGTTGGACATAGGGTGCCACCCATTGGCATCGTTGAAGCCGGCAAGCAAGCCCACTCAGCGCGCAGGAAAATGCTATTGTTTGAAGAGCTGCTTGCGCATGCTGCATGCGCTCTAGAGCCTGTTTTATACCAAAAAGTGAGCTTTCCCCGTCACGGCCTACACCGCTGTTAACACCCGCATGGCACAGTCACCTGACCTTTTGCAACAGGCCATGACCCATGACCCCACCTTACGACGTCGTCATCCTCGGTGCCGGAACCGCGGGCCTCTCAGCGCTCACAGAGGTGAAGAAGCGCACCGACCACTTTCTGATGGTGAACGCAGGCGCTTACGGAACCACCTGCGCGCGCGTCGGCTGCATGCCTTCCAAGCTGCTTATCGAGGCGGCGAATGCTTATCACCGCCGCACCAGTTTCGACACCTTCGGCATCCGCGGCAGTGAAGGCTTGTCGGTGGACATGCCCGCCGTAATGCAGCGGCTGCGCGCCTTGCGGGACGAGTTCGTCGCCGGCACCCTGAAGGCCACCGATGACTTGGGCGAGCGCAATATTCAAGGCAAGGCCCGCGTGCTGGCGCCTGACTGTGTGGAGGTCAACGGCAAGCAGATCAAGACGCGCGCCATCATCATTGCCACCGGCTCACACGCCGTCGTACCCGAGCCTTGGCAAGCGCTTGGCAAGCGCGTGCTGACCACCGAGACGCTGTTCGAGCAAGACCGGTTCGGCCCACGCCTCGGCGTCATAGGCCTCGGCCCGCTGGGAGCTGAAATGGCGCTGGCGCTGGCGCGGCTGGGCGTGGACGTCACGGCGTTCGCCAAAAGCGAGATGCTGGCAGGGCTGAGCGATCCCGACATCAACGCCGTGCTGCGTGGCGCGCTGGACGCCGAAATGAAGGTGTATACCGGCCAGAAGACCTCGCTGGAAGAAGCCGATGACGGCATCGCCATTCTGTGCGGGGACCGACGCACCGTGGTCGACCAAGTGCTGGTCGCGATAGGGCGCAAGCCGAACGTGGAGGGCCTCGGCCTGGAGAACCTGGGCGTGCCGCTGGACGAGCATGGCATGCCGGATTTCCACCCTGGCAGCACCCAGGTAGGCGACCTCCGCGTTTTCATCGCTGGCGATGTCAACGGCCACCGGCCGCTGTTGCACGAAGCCGCAGATGAAGGGCACATCGCCGGCATGAATGCCATGGCGGACGAGGTCCGCTGTTACGACCGACGCAAGGCGCTATCGATCGTTTTTGTCGACCCTGAAGTAGCCGTGATCGGCAAGAGCGCAGCCAGCCTCAAAGGCCAGAATTTCAAGACCGGGCACGCGAGCTTCGACAACCAGGGGCGCGCCCGCGCGGGGCAGCGCAACCTCGGCAAGATTGCCTTGTACGTAGCAACTGATACCGGCACATTGCTGGGGGCGGAACTGTGCACTCCTGCTGGCGAGCATTTCGCCCATTTGCTGGGATTGGCGATCACGCGCGGGCTCACTGTGCACGACTTGCTCGCCATGCCCATCTACCACCCGGTGCTCGAAGAAGGCCTGCGCACGGCGCTGCGCGATGCAGCGCGGCAAAGCGACGCCAAACCCGAATCCGACCTGGCCCACTGCCCGCCGCTCGATATTGCCGCGCTGGAGTAGCTGCTTGCGCAGCACAGCACAGCACACCCGGCCATTGGTCGTTGCCCATAATCGCAGGCATGAACCCAGGCAACTCTGACGACGGATGCCTCACCCGCGTTGCGGGAATCGAAGTCGGCCACTTCACCGACACCCGGCGCCCCACCGGTTGCAGCGTGGTGCTGGTGCGCGAGGGCGCCGTGGCA
>JBBSRE010000167.1:0-6458 GCA_038243365.1 Burkholderiales bacterium
CCCCCAAGGTCGTCTGGCTGCCCCACCAACGGGCGGCAAGGAGCAACGCAAGACGTGACATCATCAATAAATTCCCACGTTAGCGGTGTGGGCAGGCCTTGAAACGGGCGCGAGCCGCGCCATCGGCCGCCGTGCAAGGGGCGCCCCGCAGCACCGGCGGCGTCCCCCTTCCCGAATCGCGAAGCGTTTCGAGAGTAGCGGGGAGGCGCACAGCTCGTCAGGGGGTTACCCCATCACGTATAGCTGACCGTGACGATTTCATAGTGACGCACGCCACCCGGCGCCTGCACTACAGCAGTGTCGCCCTCCGCCTTGCCGATCAGCGCACGGGCAATCGGGCTGCCGACATTGATCAGGCCCAGCTTCAGGTCGGCTTCATCTTCGCCAACGATCTGGTAGGTCACCGCAGCGCCGCTTTCTTCGTCCTCCAGCTTGACCGTCGCTCCAAACACGACGCGGCCCTCCGCGTTCACCGTGGTCGGATCAATGATTTGAGCAGCCGAAAGCTTGCCCTCAATTTCCTGAATGCGACCTTCGATAAAACCTTGACGATCTTTGGCTGCGTCATATTCAGCGTTCTCGCTCAAGTCGCCCTGGGCGCGCGCTTCGGCAATAGCGGCAATGATCGCTGGCCGCTCCACCGTCTTCAGACGATGCAGTTCCGTCTTGAGCTTTTCAGCCCCGCGTTTGGTGATGGGAAGTGTGGCCATAGCCGGACGTCTCCATTGAATAAGTGTGCTGCGCCGCCTGAAATAAAGTGCGGCCGTGTCTGCAATGCAAACGCCGAAAAAGCGAAATTGCTTGCCCCAAAAGCAAACCGCCGCACGTTGCCGCGCGGCGGTGTTGTCTGTGCGGTGATTATGCCGCGTTTGGGACAGCGCTTAAACCCCTGGCTCAGAGGGAAAGTTGCGCGTGCATCTCCTGCACCGAGATCACATCAAGCTGGTCCATATGGCGCATGCCCTCCACCGCGGCCTCTGCGCCGAAGATGGTGGTGAAAGTGGTCACCCGCGCCAGGAGCGAGCTGGTGCGAATGGCACGCGAGTCGGCAATGGCGTTGCGCCGCTCTTCCACGGTGTTGATGACCATTACAACCTCGTTGTTCTTGATCATGTCGACGATGTGCGGACGCCCTTCGGTGACCTTGTTGACCACCTGCACACTGATGCCGGCGGCTTCAATGGCGGCGGCCGTGCCTTTGGTGGCTGCTAGCTCAAAACCCAGGTCCACCAGCTGGCGTGCAATCTCAACTGCGCGCGGCTTGTCTGCGTTCTTGACCGTGAGGAACACTTTGCCCGAGGTCGGCAGGATAGTGCCCGCGCCCATCTGGCTTTTCACGAAGGCCTCGCCAAATGTCTTGCCTACACCCATCACTTCGCCGGTGGACTTCATCTCGGGGCCAAGAATCGTGTCTACGCCAGGGAACTTGACGAACGGGAAAACCGCTTCTTTCACGCTGAAATAGGGCGGCGTGACTTCTTTGGTGACCCCTTGCGATGCAAGCGTCTGTCCCACCATGCAACGCGCTGCCACCTTGGCCAACTGAATGCCGGTGGCTTTACTGACGAAAGGCACGGTACGTGACGCGCGTGGATTGACTTCCAGCACGTAAATCACATCCTTGCCATCGACTTCCTGAATGGCGAACTGCACGTTCATCAGGCCGACAACATTGAGCCCTTCTGCCATGGCGGCGGTCTGACGCTTGATTTCCTCGATGGTCGCCGCAGCCAGGTAGTACGGCGGCAGCGAACAGGCCGAGTCGCCGCTGTGCACGCCCGCCTGCTCAATGTGCTCCATGACACCGCCGATGAAAGTGACACCTGCTGTGTCTCGCACGCAATCCACGTCGCACTCGATGGCGTTGGAGAGGAAGCGGTCCAGCAACACGGGCGAATCGTGGCTGACCTTCACCGCCTCGCGCATGTAGCGCTCAAGATCACGCCGCTCGTGCACGATTTCCATCGCGCGGCCGCCTAGCACATAGCTGGGGCGCACCACCAGCGGATAACCCAGGGCTTCGGCCTTCTCCAAGGCTTCAACTTCAGTGCGAGCCGTTGCATTCGGTGGCTGGCGCAGGCCGAGTGTGCCGAGCAACTTCTGGAAGCGCTCGCGGTCTTCTGCTGCGTCAATCATGTCGGGACTGGTACCAATGATGGGCACGCCCTCGGCCGCCAACGCCAGTGCCAGCTTCAGCGGCGTCTGGCCACCGTATTGCACGATGACACCAAATGGCTTTTCCTTGTCGACGATCTCCAGTACATCTTCCAGCGTGACTGGCTCGAAATACAAGCGGTCGGAAGTGTCGTAGTCGGTGGATACCGTCTCAGGGTTGCAGTTGACCATGATGGTTTCGTAGCCATCCTCGCGCATGGCGAGTGCCGCGTGCACGCAGCAGTAGTCGAACTCGATGCCTTGGCCAATGCGGTTGGGGCCGCCGCCGAGCACCATGATTTTCTTGTTGGTCGTGGGCATTGCCTCGCATTCGCTGCCCTCGGCCTCGTAGGTCGAATACAGGTAGGCGGTGTCGGTGGCAAATTCGCCGGCGCAGGTGTCTACGCGCTTGTACACCGGACGCACGCCCTGGCTGCGGCGCTCCTCACGCACGGCCTTTTCGGTGGTCTTGAAAAGCTTGGCCAAGCGTCTGTCCGAGAACCCCTTTTGCTTGAGCGTACGCAGAGTGGCGGCGTCGAGCGATGTCAAAGCCGCGTCGCCCTTCTCCGCGGCCAGCTTGTCGATGTCGAGCTCAATCTTCACGATCTGCTCGATCTGCACCAGGAACCAGCGGTCGATCTTGGTGAGTTCGAACACCTCGTCAACCGACAGGCCCATGGCAAACGCATCGCCCACGTACCAGATACGTTCCGGGCCGGGCGCGCCGAGCTCACGCTCCAGCACTTCACGGTCCTGGGTCTTTTCGTTCATGCCGTCCACGCCTACTTCCAGGCCGCGCAGCGCTTTCTGGAAAGACTCCTGGAATGTGCGGCCCATGGCCATCACCTCACCGACGCTTTTCATCTGGGTGGTCAGGCGGCTGTCTGCAGCGGGAAACTTCTCGAACGCAAAGCGCGGAATCTTGGTGACCACGTAGTCGATGCTGGGCTCGAAGCTGGCAGGCGTTGCGCCGCCGGTGATTTCGTTTTTCAGCTCGTCCAGCGTGTAGCCCACCGCCAGCTTGGCGGCGACCTTGGCAATCGGGAAACCCGTGGCCTTGGATGCGAGCGCCGACGAACGAGACACCCGTGGATTCATCTCGATGACGACCATACGGCCGTCCTGCGGATTCACCGAGAACTGCACGTTGGAGCCGCCCGTGTCCACGCCAATCTCGCGCAGCACCGCCAGGCTGGCGTTGCGCATGATCTGGTATTCCTTGTCGGTCAGCGTCTGCGCTGGCGCCACGGTGATCGAGTCGCCGGTGTGCACGCCCATGGGGTCGAGGTTTTCGATCGAGCAAATGATGATGCAGTTGTCCGCCTTGTCGCGCACTACTTCCATCTCGTACTCTTTCCAGCCGAGCAGAGATTCTTCAATCAGCAGCTCGCTGGTGGGCGAGGCTTCGATGCCTCGCTTGCAAATGGTCTCAAACTCTTCCGGGTTGTAGGCAATGCCGCCACCGGTGCCACCCAGCGTGAAGCTGGGGCGGATTACCGTGGGGAAGCCCAGCGTCTTTTGCACCGCCCAGGCCTCGTCCAGCGTGTGGGCAATGCCGGAGCGGGCCGATCCCAAGCCAATGCGGGTCATCGCATCCTTGAATTTGAGTCGGTCTTCGGCCTTGTCAATGGCTTCGGGCGTGGCGCCAATCAGCTCGACCTTGTATTTGTTGAGTACGCCGTTGCGCCACAGATCGAGCGCGCAGTTGAGCGCGGTCTGGCCGCCCATGGTCGGCAGGATGGCGTCAGGACGCTCCTTGGCGATGATCTTTTCGACCGTTTGCCAGGTGATGGGTTCGATGTAGGTCACGTCGGCCGTGGCCGGGTCGGTCATGATCGTGGCGGGGTTGCTGTTGATCAGAATGACCTTGAAGCCCTCTTCGCGCAGCGCCTTGCAGGCTTGCACGCCGGAGTAGTCGAACTCGCAGGCCTGGCCAATGACGATAGGGCCGGCGCCGATGATGAGAATGCTTTTGAGGTCTGTGCGTTTTGGCATGAGGAAATCAGTCGTTGGGTTCTGCGGTGGCGTCCGGCGCACCGGCTTTGGCTTCGGGGCGACGCTGCAGGCGGCCAAGCAGCACGGCCGCGCGCTCAGTGGGCAGGTTCTTTTGCATCAATTGCAGCAAGCCGTCACCCTGCACCAAGGGGCTGAGCACTTCGCACTCTGCCGGGTAAAACGTGACGTCCCATTCGGCCAGCGCTTCGTTGAAAGTCTCGTCGTCCCAGGTCTTGCCCTTGGACACCAGCGTTACCAGCGGCATCGCCTTGCGCTCGATAAAAGCCTTGCGATAGGGCTTTTGCTGCCAGCGCTCGGCAAACCACTCTCGATGCGGTGAGGCCAGCGTCAACAGACGCTTGTGAATCGCCTTTTCAAGGGCGGCGGCGGGAAAGCTGAAGAGTTTCATGCGGTGGCAACCGGTGCGGGGCCTGCAGGAGCGCCTGGCTTTTGACGCGCAGAGCGCATGGCATCCACAAAGCGGTCAAACAAATAATCCACATCGTGCGGGCCTGGCGACGCCTCGGGGTGCCCCTGAAAGCTGAAAGCCGGCTTGTCGCGGTAGGCCAGACCCTGCAGCGTGCCGTCGAACAGGCTGATGTGCGTTGCACGAAGCTGCTCGGGCAAGCTGTCGGCATCCACGGCAAAGCCGTGGTTCTGGCTGGTGATGCTGACGCGGCCGCTGTCCAAATCTTTCACGGGGTGATTACCGCCGTGGTGACCATGGCCCATTTTGAACGTGCGTGCGCCGGCTGCCAGTGCCATCAGCTGATGGCCCAGGCAGATGCCAAAAGTGGGGACGCCCGAGTCGACCAGCTCCCGCACCGCTTCGACCGCATAGTCGCAGGCGCCAGGGTCACCGGGGCCGTTGGACAGGAATACGCCATCAGGCGAGAGAGCCAACACATCGGCGGCGCTGGTCTGCGCAGGCACCACTGTGATGCGGCACCCGCGCTCGGCCAGCATGCGCAGGATGTTGTACTTGGTGCCGTAGTCGTAGGCGACGACGTGGTGCAGCAGCTCCGTCTTTTCGCCGTAACCGGACCCCAGAACCCATTCGCCCTGGGTCCAGGGGAACTGTGAGGTCACTGACACTTCGCGCGCCAGATCAAGCCCGACCATGGAAGGCGCCTTGCGCGCCGCAGCAAGGGCTTCGTCCTTGTGTGCCTGCGTGACGACCTCATCGGCAGCCAAGGTCAGAATGCAGCCGTTCTGCGCGCCGTGCGAACGCAAATGGCGCGTCAGCTGGCGCGTGTCGATGTTGGCAATGGCAACGGTGCCGTTGCGGCTGAGATAGTCAGACAGGCTCTCGTTGCTGCGAAAGTTACTGACGAGCAGGGGGAGGTCTTTGATGATCAGGCCTGCCGCATGGACTTTGTCGGCTTCGATGTCTTCGGTGTTCACACCGTAGTTGCCAACGTGAGACACCGTGAGCGTCACGATCTGCTGGCAGTAACTGGGATCGGTGAGGATTTCCTGATAGCCGGTCATCGAGGTGTTGAACACCACTTCGCCGACGGTGGAGCCGGCGGCTCCAATCGAATTGCCCACAAAGACCGTGCCGTCTGCAAGCGCCAGGATGGCGGGCGGGAATTTTCCCTTGAGAGACAAAAGCACTGGGTTCTCCGGATGGTTACGGTCGCCCGGCGCCAGCGCACTGTCCCACTCGCAAGTGTGGACGGCGGCTATCGGTTGTTGGGGTGCTTTGGATGCGGTCGGGCGACGTTGTTGCGAGAAAAGCCACTGATTGTAGCTGTTGAGAGTGCCATATCGCCGAGCGCAAAGCAGCGCTCTTCGCTGTTTACTGGCTGTCAGCGCCACAGCAACGCGCTAGCGGGCTAGCGGGTTAGCGCACTGGCGCTTGCGTGCAGACAGATCGCCGCCGCCGCCGCCACGTTCAGGGATTCTTCGCCACCTGGTTGCGCAATGCGGATGCGCTGGCTGGCACGATGGGCGATTTCGGCTGCAACCCCCTGCCCTTCGTGGCCCATCACCCAGGCACAAGGCCACGGCAATTTGGCAGCGTGAATCCAGTCGCCCTGATGCACGTCGGTCGCTATCAAAGGAACCTGCAACGCGTCCAACGCTTCCGAGGTGAGACCTTCCAGCAGGCGCAGGCCGAAGTGCGCGCCCATGCCCGCCCGAAGCACCTTGGGCGACCAGAGCGCGGCACTGCTTTTGATTGCCAGCACCTGCGTGAAGCCGAATGCTGCGCAGCTGCGCAGCATGGAGCCGACATTGCCCGCGTCTTGCACGCGGTCGAGCACGAGGGTCGGGGCCTGCGGATCCAGCGTGGGTGCGATGGGTAA
>JBBSRE010000168.1:0-6457 GCA_038243365.1 Burkholderiales bacterium
CGCCAAAACGCAAAAAGCTGTTGTCATGCTGATCCGCCATCACCTGCAGCACGCGCGCCGAGGGTGTGGTTTCGGGCTGGGACAACATTCTGGTGGCGTTGGCGAGCGCATCTGCGTGCGCCACGCCGCCATGCGCCTTGTCCAGCGCTGCGGCGTAGGGTGCACATTCGGCCAGCAACTGCGCAGCCCATTCCACCAATGGAACTTGCTTGCCACCGCGCAGCAGCCACAGGCCAGGCTCGCGGCCGCGCGCCGCTGTCAAGTGTTGGTTGTGCTTGATCTCGGTGAGTTCGATGGGTGTGTCCGGAGGGCTGTCCGTCATCAGGCAGTGCAGCAGAAAAACGTCCAGCAGTCGGGTGGTTTCAACGGTAATGCCGACTGGCACGAACGGGTCAAGGTCCATCAGCCGGACTTCGACATATTCCACGCCGCGTTCACGCAGCGCATGCAGCGGACGCTCCCCGGGACGAATCACCCGCTTGGGGCGGATCGTGCCGTAAAACTCGTTCTCAATCTGCAGCAGGCTGGTTCCGAGCTGGTTGTAATCGCCGCCAGGATTGCGCACGCCCACGGCTTCGTACGCTGCATAGGGCTGCGTCAGCGCTTCGTGGAGCGAGCGCGCGTAGCCCTCCAGATCGTTGTAGCTGACCGCCAGCGTGGCCTGCGCGTCGCTCTGGTAACCCAAGCGGCCCATGCGCAACGACGTCGCGTACGGAAGGTAGAGCGCGTCGGGCCCCAGCGGCTGCAGCGCATGGGGGCGGCCCTGCGCAAAACACGAGCACAGTGCAGGTGACGCGCCAAACACATACAGCAGCACAAACGCGTTGCGACGGAAATTGCGGATCAGGCCAAAGTACTGGTCACTGGTGACGCCGGGCATCGACCAGTTGTAGTGAATGCCGCAGATGGTCTGCATGCGCCGGCCATAGCGGTGGCCCAGCCCCATGCGGTAAATGCTTTTGGCGCGTCCCACGTTGGAGCTGCCAAAGCGCGCGATGGGAATCGTCTCGTCGGTGGGCAGGCGGCAAGGCATGCTGGACGCCCAAAGCCGCTCATCGCCCTGGGAAGCCAGTGTGTGGTGCACGAACTGGTGAACCTCGGTGAGCTCGCCCAGGCAAGCGTCTATCGTCGGGTGCACGCCAGTCACCAGCTCAATCTGTGACTCGGAGTAGTCCGTGGTGATGTGCGGATGCGTCAGCGCAGAGCCCAGCGCTGCCGCGTGCGGAGTAAGCGCGAGATCGCCCCGAGGCTGCACGCGCAATCCCTCTTTTTCAATGCCGCGGCGGATGTCGGTCAGGGGCTGCGCAAGGAGATTTTCCTGCAGGGAACTCATGCAAAAGGTGCCATTGGCTTGTTATTGGGTGCGCGGAACTTAGCACGCAGGCAGGGGGTTTGCTGAGGAAGGGGACATTTGCCAAAGCATCGCTCGTTGGCTGAGACCGCCTGCAACAGCGCGGCGCGGCGGCGGCCGGGTGACGTGGCCGAAACGCGCTAAATGTGCCGGGTCACCTGCGGACATCCGCCACGAGCGAAGGCGTGCGAGACTTGGCAGCCAAGCCGCCCGCCTTCCACATTTCGACCCGTCGCCCTCCTCCATGCAAGCTGCCCTGCCCACTTCCGAAGAATCGCCGCGCGACTCCGCAAGCCTGGTGCTGCTGCGTGACGACCCCGGCGGCCTGCAGGTGCTGCTGCTGCGCCGGCATGCGCGCGCCAGCAACATGGCGGGCGTCTACGTGTTCCCCGGCGGCAAGCTGGATACTGAGGACCGGTGGCAAGACGGAGCGCCCCATCTGGACCAGCGCGCCGCGCGGCTGGTGGAGGCACTGGCGGAAGCGAACACGCCGCCAGACCTCGCCAGTGCGCTCTACGTGGCGGCGCTTCGCGAAGCGCTGGAGGAATGCGGACTGTTGCTGGCAGAGCCGCGGACCATTGCTGCTTCTGCCACCGTGGACGTCGACGCACCGGGCGGCCTGGAGGCTGCACGCTTCGGTCTGGACGTGGTGGCTGCGCGCGCGCGCCTTCGGGCCGGCGAGGGCTTCACCGAACTGCTCGGCGCCATGGATCTGCGGCTGCAGACACGCGCCCTTACGCCCTGGTCGCGCTGGATCACGCCGACCACACCCAGCATGAGCACCCGCCGCTTCGACACACGCTTTTTTGTCGCGCGCGCTCCCATCGGTCAGGTGGCGCGGCACGACGACGAGGAAACGGTGGACACGCAGTGGCTCACGCCGCGCAAGGCACTGGAGCAATACCGCGACGGCAGCATCGACCTGGCGCCGCCGCAGATCATGACGCTCGCGCACCTGACCCGGTATGCCAGCGCAGACCACGCCCTGCAGGCAGCTGCCAGCCGCCGCCCGCCCACCATCCTTCCGCAGGCCTTTGAAGACGGCGGACTGCGCGTCATCTGTTACCCCGGCGACGAACAGCACGCGGTGCGCGATTGCGCCATGCCAGGCCCCACTCGGTTGTACTTGCGCGAGCGCCGTTTTGTGCCCGAGCGGGGCTTTGACGCGCTGTTTGAATAGGCCGCGTGGTCGAACTGATTCGCCCGCAGGACCCGAAGCGGCCGCATCCGACGCGCCATGTTGCGCACGCAAGCTGCACCTTGGGAATAATCGGACCTGGCGGGTACGCGGCGCATTCGGCTGCAACCCGCTGCTGCGGTGTGGCAAAACCGGTTGCCGGATGCTCCACCTTCATGGCACATCAATGCAGCTGCGCGCTGCCGACAAGGATTTTTTTCATGAAAGCTGTCTGGAATGGCGTCACCATCGCCGAAAGCGATAACACCGTGCTGGTGGAAGGCAACCACTACTTCCCAGAGTCGTCGCTCAAGAGCGAGTACTTCACGTTCAGCAACCACAAGAGCTCGTGCCCCTGGAAGGGCCAAGCCACTTACCGCTCATTGCTGGTCAACGGCGAGATGAACCTTGACGCCGTTTGGACCTACGCCGATCCCAAGCCCGAAGCGGAGAATATTCGTGACCATTTCGCGTTCTGGAAAGGCGTGACCGTCGCGGCCTGAAAAATGAAGCTTGCACTTGTCCCTGCAAAACTTGGACAGGCGTGTGGATAAGATGGGAAAGGCTCTGTATGGTCTCTGCAAGCCTTTGATTTGACTGAACTTTCTGTCATCTGCTTAAAATTGAGGCTTCAATAATCCTCACTTGAGTGGCGAGTTATCCAGCGCGCCGCTGGACAATCCTGGGGATAAGTCGCTGCAAGTTCTGTATGGCTGGCGCAAGTCCCTGCCACCACTGACCTGAGCGCGAAGTGCCTGGTCTTTCAGCAACGCGCAGCGGCGACAGGGCACAATTCCATGAAAAATGCTATTTTTTATATAGCTACCAACGCTTAATTCAAAAGCGCTGTGACCATATTTACGTCGGATAGTTTGATGCCTGCCCACTACAGCCCTTCCGCCGAGCGCAATGCTGGGCCCATCCTGGAGTTCCTGCGCTCGGAGCTCGCAGCGCGCGGTGACGCACTGGAGATCGCCAGCGGCCCCGGGCAGCACGCCGCGGCCTTTGCGGCGGCGCTGCCAGGATGGAGCTGGCAGCCCAGCGACTGGCAGGATGACGCATTTCTGTCTGTTGCAGAGTGGGCAGAAATCTCCGGCGCGCGCAATGTGCAAACGCCCGTTCTACTGGACGTGCGCGCATCGCAATGGCCTGAGGGAGAGCCAAAGTTTGGGCAGGATTTCGACCTGGTGTTCTGCGCCAACATGCTGCACATCGCACCGTGGCAGTGCTGCGCCGGTTTGATGCAAGGCGCGGCGCGGTACCTGCGCGCCGACGGACGGCTGGTCGTATACGGCCCATTTCTGGAAAGCGATGTGGTGACCAGCCCGAGCAATGCGGCGTTCGACGCGAACTTGCGCATGCGGGACCCGGCCTGGGGCCTGCGCCATCTCGATGATGTCCGTCGTGAGGCGTCGGACGCCGGCATGGTGATGTTGTCTCGCCAGACCATGCCAGCCCACAACCTTCTGCTGCTGTTCGGACGACAGGCCTCATGAACGCGCCTTTGAACCCTGAAGCGATACCCTTTTTCACGGCCCACTTGCTGCCCGACGGCGCCAGTTGCGATGCCTGGCCCGAGCAGCCGCTCCTGCTTTCCATCGAACAAGGCGGCCTCGACTGGCCCAGCTCGTGCCGAAACGGCACCTGCCGCACGTGCATAGGGCAACTGGTTTCGGGAGAAGTGCGCTACGCCATCGAATGGCCGGGGTTGAGCACTGAAGAGATGCAGGCGGGGTGCGTGCTTCCCTGTGTCGCTTATCCGGTCTCGGACGTGGCGCTTGAGGTTGGCGAAGGCTGAGAACATGCGCAACCCGTAGAATTGCGGGTTTTCCCGGTCGCGTGCTTCTGTTGGCAACTGCGACCCGTTGGCGGCACTGCTGCAGCGATTGTTCTTTGGATGGCTCCACCGCCGCTTCGCGCCGGGGCCAAGAGCGCGCTGCATCGCATGCCCCGCCTGCCATCCAAAGGTTCCTGATGAGCGCCTCCGCCACCGTACATTCATCCACCACCTCCGCTGTCAACTTGGCTGAAGCCGCCGGCGTGGCGATATCTCCGGTGATGGAAATCGTCTCGGAAATGCGCGCCGGCCGCATGGTTGTGCTGATCGACGAGGAAGACCGCGAAAACGAGGGTGATCTTGTCCTCGCGGCCGACCACGTCACGCCCGATGCCATCAACTTCATGGCCCGCTTCGGCCGCGGGCTGATTTGCCTCACGCTCACGCGCGAGCGCTGCGAGAGCCTGCATCTACCGCCCATGGCCACTCGCAATGGCGCCAAGCACGCCACCGCGTTCACCGTGTCCCTCGAAGCAGCTGAAGGTGTCACCACCGGCAGCTCAGCCGCCGACCGATCTCGCACCGTGCAGGCGGCCGTGGCCGCGGGCGCGCACGCAGACGACCTGGTGCAGCCCGGCCACATCTTTCCGCTGCAGGCAGTGGACGGCGGCGTGCTGATGCGCGCCGGCCATACCGAGGCCGGGTGTGACCTGGCCGCCATGGCTGGCTGCAGCCCGGCATCGGTGATTTGCGAAATCATGAAGGACGACGGCACCATGGCGCGCCTGCCAGATTTGCTGCTGTTTGCAGCGGAGCATGGCCTGAAGATCGGCACCATCGCCGACCTGATCGAGCACCGCAGCCGCACGGAATCATTGGTGCAAAAGGTAGGCACGCGCACGCTGCAAACGGCAGCGGGCGAGTTCACCGCGCATGCGTTTCGCGACATGCCGAGTTTGGCGGTGCACATCGCCCTGGTACGAGGCACGTGGCAGGAGGGTGATTCGGTCCCGGTGCGCGTGCATGAGCCCTTGTCGATTTTCGATGCGCTGGAAGTGCACCGCACCATGCACACCTGGGGTCTGGACACCAGCCTGGAATACATCGCAGCCCAAGGCCGCGGCGTGGCGGTGCTGCTCAACTGCGGCGAAAGCGCGGAGCAGCTCTTGGCCCAGTTCGACGGCACGGCGCGCGCCGCTCAGGCGCCCGAGCGCGGCCGCATGGACTTGCGCACCTACGGCGTGGGGGCGCAGATATTGCGCGAATGCGGCGTGACGCGCATGCAGTTGATGGGCCAACCACGCCGCATGCCGAGCATGGCCGGCTACGGCCTGGAAATCACCGGCTATATCCCGAAGCAATAGACCCTCGCGCGGATGGGCTGGAAGTGGATTGGTACAACCTGAAGGAATAAGAAATGTTCGGCGCAGACAAAGGTAACGCAGACAAGCAGGATGGCAGCAAGTTGCACATCGCACTGGTGCAATCGCGCTTCAACGAAGGCATCACCAGTGCGCTGGCGCAGGCCTGCCGCACGGAGCTGCTGGCCCTCGGTGTACAGGAAAAACACATCCGCCACGTGACGGTGCCCGGCGCGCTGGAGGTGCCCACAGCCCTGCAGGCGCTGGCCGAGATGGATGAATACGACGCGCTGATTGCGCTCGGCTGCATCATTCGCGGTGAAACCTACCACTTCGAACTAGTGGCCAACGAATCGAGCGCTGGCGTGAGCCGCGTTGCGCTGGAATACCACGTACCCATTGCCAACGCGATCATCACTACCGAGAACCTGGAGCAAGCCATCGCGCGCCAGCATGAAAAAGGGCGCGATGCCGCACGCACCGCCGTGGAAATGGCCAATCTGCTGAAGGAGCTCGCATGAACGGCGAAGCACCCGGTACCGGGCAGGAACCATCGTCCGACAGCGCGCCGACCCCCGCTTCCGCTCACACTCCCGCGCC
The DNA here is from genome assembly GCA_038243365.1 of Burkholderiales bacterium. GTDB lineage: Bacteria > Pseudomonadota > Gammaproteobacteria > Burkholderiales > Burkholderiaceae_C > Simplicispira. Next base: position 6,267 of record JBBSRE010000168.1, read on the forward strand.
TGCCAAGAAAGCGGGACACCCATCAGACCCGGGCGGTCGGCGCTCTTCCACCAAGTCCACACGCAGCCGCGCGCGCGAATTCGCGCTGCAGGCGCTCTACCAGCACCTGGTGGGCCGCAACGACGCCGCCGCCATTGACAGCTTCACGCGCGATCTGGCCGGGTTTCACAAGTGTGATTCGGTGCACTACG
>JBBSRE010000169.1:0-6453 GCA_038243365.1 Burkholderiales bacterium
CGCCGGCGAATTCCCGCGCAGCCTGTACCAACGCGCGGGCGATCTCGGCCTGCTCGGCATGGGCTACCCCGAAGCCTACGGCGGCACGCCCGCGCCGTATGCGCTGCGGCTGGACCTGTGGCTGGCGCTGTGCCGCTACGGCGGCAGCGGCGGGGTGCTGGCCAGCTTGCTGTCGCACAACATCGGCCTGCCGCCGGTGTTAGCGCTCGCCAGCGAGGAGGTGCGACGCGAAGTGATTCCGCCCGTGCTGGCCGGCCAGAAGATTGCTGCGCTGGGCATCACGGAGCCGGGTGGTGGATCGGACGTGGCGCAACTCGCCACCACGGCCCGGCGTGATGGCGACGACTACGTGGTCAATGGTGAGAAGGTGTTTATCACCTCTGGCATGCGCGCCGACTGGATCACGCTGGCCGTGCGCACCGGCGAGGCTGGGGGAACTGATGAGCCCCCGCGCTCCCCTGCTGCGCATGGGTCGCTGCCCCCCGAGGGAGGTCTTGCCGCCTTGGCGCGGCCCGGCGGCGCCAAGGGCGCAGGCGGTATCTCGCTGCTGCTGGTGCCGGGCGACAGCGTGGGCTTGTCGCGCTCGCGGTTAGAGAAAATGGGTTGGTGGTGCTCCGACACCGCGCACCTGCGCTTTGACAACATGCGCGTGCCGGCGCGTTACCTCTTGGGCAACGAGGGCACAGGTTTTCGCGCCATCATGACCAACTTCAATGCCGAGCGCTTTGGCATTGCGGCCGCATCGCTCGGCTTCGCGCAGGCTTGCTACGACGAAGCACTCGCCTGGGCGCGCCAGCGCAAAACTTTCGGCTCTACTTTGGTGGGCCATCAAGCGGTGCGCCACAAGCTGGTGGATATGCAAATGCGCATCCATTCCACGGCGGCGTGGATTGAGGCGCTGGCCGCGCGGGCCGACTCAGGCGACACCGGCCACGACTGGGTCGCGCAGGTCTGCGTGCTCAAGAATCACGCGACGCAAACCATGCAGTTCTGTGCCGACCAATCGGTGCAGATTTTGGGCGGTATGGGTTACATGCGCGGCACCGTGAGCGAGCGCATTTACCGCGAGGTCAAGGTCATGATGATTGGCGGCGGCGCCGAAGACATCATGAAAGATTTGGCTGCGCGCCAATGGGGACTGTGAGCGTGCGCAGCACGTTCTGACCGCCACCGATTACTCTCATGTTCAAGAAAGTAGGCTCCGCCATGGCCAACGACAAAGCCATCATTACCTGCTCGGTCACCGGCGTCCTCACCGACCCTGAGCAGCACCATGTCCCCGTGACGCCCGAACAACTGGCGCAAGAGGCGCGCCGCGCCTACGACGCCGGCGCCTCGGTGGTGCACGTGCACTTTCGCCAGCAAACTGCGGGCAAGGGCCACTTGCCCAGCTGGGACCCACAGATCGCGCTGGACTGCACCCAGGCCATGCGCGAGGCCTGCCCCGGCATCATCATCAACCAGACCACGGGTGTCGTCGGGCCGCATTACCAGGGCCCGCTGGACTGCCTGCGCGCTACGCGCCCCGAAATGGCGGCCTGCAATGCCGGCTCGCTCAACTACCTCAAGGTGCGCAGCAACGGGAGCTGGGCCTGGCCGCCGATGTTGTTCGACAACCAGCCGGCCAAGGTGCAGGACTTTCTGGATGTCATGGCCGAGACCGGCACGCTGCCTGAGTTCGAATGCTTTGACGTGGGCATCGTGCGCTGCGTGGAGATGTACGTGAAGACCGGCATGTACAAAGGCTTGCCGGAATACAACTTTGTCATGGGTGTCGATTCCGGCATGCCCGCCGATCCTGACCTGCTGCCCATCCTGCTCAAGCTCAAGATACAAGACGCGCCCTGGCAAGCCACCGTGATCGGCCGCGCCGAGATCTGGCCGGTGCACCGCCGCGTAGCCGAGCTGGGCGGGCATTTGCGCAGCGGTCTGGAAGACACTTTCTACCTGCCCGACGGCAGCAAGGTTAAGTCCAACGCACCGCTGATCGAGCAGCTGGCGCAATACGCACGCGAGGCCGGACGCGAGATCGCCACGCCACAAGAGGCGCGGCAGATGCTGGGCTTGGCGCCCTCAGCGGCTTCTGAAGCCTCGCCTTAAGCCAGCTTTTTACGCTTGTATTTCGAGCAAGCGGTGGCTTTCCTAGAAAATCCGTCATCGAGCACTACTGCCGCACCCGGTTGGCCGGTTTTGAGGTGCCCAAGGTGGTGAGCTTTGTCGAGGCGCTGCCGTCCACTGCCACTGGCAAAGTACAGAAACACCTGCCGCGCAAAACCTTTGCCGCGCTGTTGGCGAAAGAAGCCTGATCGCAGAAACCGTGGGGGACGTGGTTAGGCGGGTCTACGCTGTCAAGCCTGCAGTAGCGACCGGCATAGGGATGACTTTGAGCACCAGCTCATGGTCGCAGGGCTTTGCGGAGCCGAGGATGCCAACCGACGGCGACACTCAGCACGTACCCGTCGATCGATTTTTTTGAGCAATCGCCTTGTGAGACCTGGCTGCGCAGCAGTGAGCAGTGAAGTAGTGAGGGGCAGCAGCCGGCAGATCGCCCCGACTACGATCCGCGAATACGCCATCGTTCAAAAATCTCCCGAACCATGAGCGCAAAAAAACGACGTCACAACAAATCGGAAAAACGTGAGCTTTGCCACTCGGTTGAAAGCGTGGGCCCAACGGGTCAAGCGCGACGGCGTGACGCTGTGGTTTGCCGGCAAAAATCCGCGCACGCCCTGGCACGCAAAAGCGTTAGGCGTGTTTGTGGTGGCCTATGCGCTGAGCCCCATCGACCTGATTCCCGATTTCATCCCGGTACTGGGCTATCTCGACGACGTGCTGCTGCTCCCGGCGCTCATCTGGCTGACGATCAGGCTACTGCCTCCGGAAGTCCTTGCCGAGAGCCGCGTTCAAGCGGATGAGTGGATGCGTGTACAGGGCGCCAAGCCCAGCGTTCGCAGTGGCGTATTGTTGGTCATAGCCATCTGGGCGGCGATAAGTGCAGGGCTGTGGTTTTGGCTCAAGCCGCTGTAGTAAAGCGCCGGTGCCCGCTGCTCGGGCGCTATGGCTTCTGGATGCGGAGATGGCGCTGCTTGTCGCGACGCACTCAAACAGACGCCACAACAGGCGACTATTGAGCCGCCCCCGGCAACACAATCGGCCGTGGCCGTCCATCTGCATCAATCGCCACATACGTCAGCCGCGCTTCCGTCACCTTGCGGTACTGCCCGGTATCCCCCTCCCGGCGCTCCGCGTAGACCTCCACTTCCACCGTGATCGACGTGCGCCCGATGCGGGTGACATGTGAGAAGAACGACAGCAAGTCGCCAATGCGCACCGGTTGCTTGAAGATGAATTCGTTCACCGCCACGGTGGCCATGCGGCCGCGGATGTAGCGGGCCGGCAGCACGGAGCCCGCCAGGTCCACTTGCGCCATCACCCAGCCGCCGAAGATGTCGCCGTTAGCGTTGCTGTCGGCCGGCATGGGGATGACTTTGAGCACCAGTTCGTGGTGGCAGGGCATTGCAGGGGCCGGCAGGATGGGCAGGTCGCTCATGGGCACAATCTCGGTTGGATTAACGCTTCGAATTGTCCTTCATGCGCCACATGGGCGAATCTTCTCCAGCGGCTGCGGCCGGCACCGCACCACGCACCCGTTCTGACTGGGCCACCATTGGCCGGCTGGTCCCCTACCTCTGGCAATACAAGTGGCGCGTGCTGGCAGCGCTGGCATTCATGGTGGGCGCCAAGCTGGCCAACGTGGGGGTGCCACTCATCCTCAAGCAGCTGGTCGATGCGATGACGATCCCGGCCGGCAGCACCACGGCCTTGCTGGTGGTGCCAGTGGCGCTGCTGCTGGGCTATGGCGCTCTGCGGTTGTCGACCTCTGCGTTCAACGAGCTGCGCGAGCTGGTGTTTGCCAAGGCCACGCAGGGCGCGGCGCGTTCGATTGCGCTGGAAACGTTCAAGCACCTGCATGCGCTGAGCCTGCGCTTCCACCTGGAGCGCCAGACCGGCGGCATGACACGCGACATCGAACGCGGCGTGCGCGGCATCGAGTCGCTCATCTCCTTTGCGCTGTTCAACATCTTCGCCACGCTGGTGGAAGTGGTGCTGGTTCTCTCCATTCTGGGCCACCAATTCGACAGCTGGTTTGTCTGGATCACACTGGGCGCGCTGGTGCTCTACATCACCTTTACTGTCATCGTGACCGAGTGGCGCACCCAGTTTCGGCGTGAGGCCAACCTGCTCGATTCGGCCGCGCACACCAAGGCGGTGGATTCGCTGCTGAACTACGAAACCGTGAAGTACTTCAACAACGAGGGCTTCGAAGCTGCTCGCTACGACGAAAGCCTGGAAGGCCTGCGCCGCGCGCGCCTCAAGAGCCAGAGCACGCTGTCCATGCTCAACACGGGCCAGCAGCTGATCATCGCCACCGCGCTGGTCGCCATGCTGTGGCGGGCGACGCAGGGCGTGGCTGATGGCCGCATGACGCTGGGCGACCTGGTGATGGTCAACGCCTTCATGATCCAGCTCTACATTCCGCTGAACTTCTTTGGCGTGATCTACCGCGAGATCAAGCAGAACCTGACCGACCTCGACAAAATGTTCACGCTAATGGACCGGGAGCGCGAGGTGGGTGATGCGCCCGGTGCCGAGCCGCTCATCCTTGGGGCCGGCACCAGTCCTGCGCTGAAGTTTGAGAACGTGCACTTCGCCTATGAGCCGGCCCGCCCCATCCTGCGCGGTGTGAGTTTCGAGATCCCCGCTGGCAAGACGGTGGCGGTGGTCGGGCCCTCCGGTGCGGGCAAATCGACACTCGCGCGCTTGCTGTTTCGCTTCTACGACATCCAGCAAGGTCGCATCACCTTGGCCGGGCAGGACCTGCGCAGCGTCACGCAAGCGAGCGTGCGCGAAGCGCTGGGCATCGTGCCGCAAGACACGGTGCTGTTCAACGACACCGTGGCCTACAACATTGCGTATGGCCGCACCGGCGCGACGCAGGAGGAAGTGGAGCAGGCCGCCCGCGCCGCGCGCATTCACGACTTCATCTCCAGCACGCCCAAGGGTTACGACACCCAAGTGGGCGAGCGCGGGCTGAAGCTCTCCGGCGGCGAAAAGCAGCGCGTGGCCATTGCCCGCACGCTGCTCAAGAACCCGCCGGTGCTGGTGTTCGACGAGGCGACTTCTGCGCTGGACTCCGCCAACGAGCGTGCCATCCAGGCAGAACTGCGCGGCGTGGCGCGCGGCAAGACCACGCTGGTGATTGCGCACCGGCTCTCCACGGTGGTGGACGCGCATGAGATTCTGGTGATGGACGCGGGCCAGATCGTGGAGCGCGGCAGCCATGCTGCGCTGCTGGCAGCAGGTGGGCGCTATGCGCAGATGTGGGCGTTGCAGCAGAGCGGGGATGGCGCGGGCGCTTGAACGGCGGATTGGTTCCCTGCGCTCTCGCGCAACGCCTCAAGGGAACGAAAATTCAAGCCAGAAAAAAATTGCCTCATGAGCTACCGTCCTCGGACGCTCCAATGCCGGGCGAAATCAATCAAAGCGCATGCAGATTTTGGAAAGCATGCTTTCGCGGAAGTCGGGTGCCGGGGTGTGCGCCCGGCGGCGCAGTAACTTTCTTTCGCGTCGCCGAAAGAAAGTCACCAAAGAAAGGGCGACCCCACTGTCCGTGTCCCCTGCGCTGCGCTACGGGGCAACCTGCGGTGCTCGCTTCAGACGGGGTCCGCGCAAACTCGCCTTCGGCTCAAACAGCGCGCGGCCCTTGTCCGCCTGAAGCTGCGCTCCTCAGCACGGACACAGGGGATTGGGACCGAACAGCCATGCGGGATTTCACTGCGTTCGTATATGACGATGGGGGAGTCCAGAAAGTGATGACCATCTTGCCTACGTCGCCTGCGTCGATGGAGCTGGCAGGCTGTAGCAATGCATCCCAAGGAAGCCAATTTCAAGGAAAATTGGCTTCTAGCGCTTATGCAATATGCGCAACCAGCTATTATTTCAATAGCAAATCGATCTTATCCACCACCCAGCACTTTGTACAAGGTGACGCGGTTCACCTGCTCTGCGAGCAGCAGTGATATCTGTGTTTGCTGCGCGGCATACAGGCTGCGCTGGGCATCCAGTACCGACAGATAGTTGTCAACGCCGGCCTTGAAGCGCGCCTCCGAGAGGTCAAACGCTTTCTGGGTAGCTGCCAGCAGAGACGCCTGCGCGTCCAGCCGTTCGGCCCAGCGTGCGCGGTCGGCCAAGGCGTCGGCGGTTTCGCGGAACGCGATCTGCACGGTCTTGTCGTACTGTGCCAGCGCGATTTGCTGGTTCGCCTCAGCCACTGTCACATTGGCACGAGCTCGACCGCCATCGAAGATGGGCAAGCGCACCAACGGCAAAAAGCTCCAGGTGCCATTACCGCCGCCGAACAGACCTGTGAGTTGGTTGCTGGCCGTGCCGGCC
>JBBSRE010000170.1:0-6422 GCA_038243365.1 Burkholderiales bacterium
GCCACTGCACCAGCAGCTCGGGGCGAAAAAAGGCGAACACGTTGCGTGCGCGGGGCTCCGGGTCCAGGCCGTTGTGAAGTGGGTTTCTACCCCGGTGGATTCCCACAAGAAGGGCAGCGGCCTGCGCCAAGCGGGAAGGGTGCTGGGCAGGCCTTGGGCGTAGCGGCCCGACTGAACCTCAACGCCGGTGAGGGTTGCGCCTTCTTTCTTGGCCTCGATCACGCCGCAGGCTTTGCCGTTGACGTACAGCAGGTAGTCGGCAAAGCCAAAGCCGGGGTTCAGGGGGAATTCGCGGATGGCCACGCCCACGGCAGCATGGAGGTTGGCGTTGGCCACATTGCAGACGTGCCAGCCCGCGGACTGCAACAGTGCGTCTATCGTTAACCGGGCTTTGGCCTCTGGCGTCATGCTGAATCTCCCTGCGAGCGATTCTAGGAGGCCAACCCTCCAATGCCGCGCTCGTAAAAATAAGCGTTGTCATCACGTTGTGAGCGGACATAGGCTTCTGAAGCTCATCGCGACAATTGACCACCCAGTGCGCAGAGCTGAAAACATCTGTACGCATCTCGGAACCCGCCGTTCCAAGAATTGAAGCCCGACCTGCTTCGCCCCACATTCAAAACAACGATTCCTGAAACCGCTTGCTTATCGCTGGTGCTCTTTGGTTTTAATGTGGTGTATTTGGCTCGAACCCGCATTTAGCGGCGTTCGAGCCGCTTCTCATTTCTATGCAAAGGATTGCTTCATGACCCCACGCCCAGCGCCCGCCTCCATCACCCCTGCGGTGCTCGACCATGTCTTCCACTCGGCCCGCACAGTCAACAAGTTCACGACGCAGCCGGTCGACGATGCCCAGCTGCGTGCGCTTTACGACCTGTGCAAATGGGCACCGACTTCGATGAACAGCCAGCCCATGCGCCTGGTATTTGTCACAAGCGCAGAGGCGAAGGAGAAGCTGCGACCCGCGCTGTCACCCGGCAATGTGGACAAGACCATGGCGGCGCCGGTGACGGCCATCGTGGCGATCGACACGGCCTTCTATGAACATTTGCCCATGCAGATGCCCAGCATTGCCACCGCCCGCGCCACGTTTGCGGACAACGCAGAGCTTGCCCGCACCACGGCGTTCCGCAATGGCAGCATGCAGGGCGGATACCTGATTTTGGCGGCGCGCATGCTGGGGCTGGATGCGGGCCCCATGAGCGGTTTCGACATTGCCAAGGTCGACGAAGCCTTTTTCGCTGGCACTACCTTTACCGCCAACTTTCTGGTGAATCTCGGCTATGGCGACGCGTCCGCTAATTACCCGCGGGCGCCCCGCTTGTCGTTTGAAGAAGCGGCGCGCATTGTCTGACAGCGCGCGCTGCTTTCAGCGGCAGGAAAAAGTAGAGCGATAGGGCGCAAGCGACTCATCCACCGCGGCCAGCAGGTCTCGTCGCATGTCGTCCCGGGTGAGTTTTTCTTCTGCCGCCAGCAGCGCCAGGTCAATCCCCGCGCCCAGCGCCAGACCCACCGCAGCGCCCACGCCTGCACCAATGGCGGTGCCCAGGCCGGGCGCCACTACGGTGCCCAGTGCTGCACCCGCCGCAGCAGCGCCGGCTTTGCCTATGCCTTTTTTGGCGGCGGCCTTCACCAGCAGCTTGCTCGCCGCTTTCATGCTGGCTTTTCCCATGGCCTTGGCGGCCACGGTTCCGGCGAAAGTTCCTGCCACGAGGGCGGCGCCGGAACTGGCTGCCAACCGCGTACTGTTTCCCTGTAGGCGCAACAGGGTGGGGCTGGCCGCCGAGGTGACTACGGGGTGGCACTGGCGGTCGGTCAGCACCAGCCGTTGGGATTCGAGTAGAGCGACGGCGCTACTCTGGGCGCGCATGGTGGCGTCCCATTGGGCGGTGTAATCGCGCTGCACCGCATCCAAGGTGCTGCTGACGACCGGACTTTGCAGCGCCAGTTGCTCAAACTTGACGCGCATCAGCAGATCCGCATCGCCCGCCAGCATGGCGGCCAGGCGCGCCCATTCGGCTCCCAGGCTGAAGTACCAGTCTAGGTAAGCGTCCACGCCCGGCTCGGTGAGCGCGCGCACTTGGGAAAGCCGTCTGCATGCCTGTGCTTGCAGCGCAGCCAATTGACTGCCAGTCTGTGCGCTCAACTGCGCCAGCAAGGCTTCTGTGCCGACGCGGTAGACCTGCCCGCCTATGCGTTCGCAATCCGGCACCGCTTGCACTGCAAAGGGGCTGGGCACCGTCCGTGCCAGGTGCTCGGTGCGCCCGGCGAGGTCGAGCCACATCCACGCAGCCAGAATCGCCACGGCTGCCCAGATGCCGGCGTTCGCCGGTGTCAGACGGGGCGGCGCGGCGGCGGACGTCAGAGGCACAGCCGCGGCGCGGCGCAGTTCTTGCAGAGGCAGTGCAGCGCCGGCGATTGCCAGCGTGCTGTAGCTGAACAGCGCCAGCGGCGCCAGCACCAGACCTGCCAACGCCTCCCAGCGCCTGCCTGGCGGCAATGCGGAGAGGGCGGTTTCGACGCCTGCCTGCCCCCATGCCATGGCATCCAGTGCCCATCGCAGTGCGTGAGAAGGCGCATCGACCCAGGCGCCTTGCCAGTGCGCGACGCGCTCGCCCAGCGGCATTGCCACGCTGCCGTGCTCCAGCAGACGCAAGAGTATCCAAGCGCCCGCCAGCAGAACCAATAGACCGCCGTGCACCAAGCGCCGCAATCCGCGGCGGGCGTAATGATCACTGGCGAATTGCGCATGGCCCACGCGGTAGGCCCAGGCCTCCAGCAGGGCGTAGGCGGGCGGTGCAGCTGCCAGCAAACACCAGTCAGCCCAGCCCATGAACGGGGTCTGCGCCAGTGCGGCGGCAGCCAGCACCCACGCCAGCAAAGCGCGTAGCACCATGGGCAATACCCGGCGTGCGTTCCAGCGGTGCAGCGCGGCGCCCAGCCGGTAGGGGTGCAGCGCCAGCATGCGGTCCACCGCATCCTGGTGCCAGAGCGCTGCCAGTGCCGGCAGAGCCAGCAGCAGGATGGCCATTGCGAGACCCAGCATGGGCAGCGTCAGCAGCACTTGTGCAGCAGCTGCAAACAGCGCCAGCCATGCCCACCCACCCGCGCACACCCGTGCCGCGCGTCGCCATTGAGAGGGGGCGGGCTGCAGGGCGGCGTCGCCTTGGTTCATAGCCTTCGTCCTGACAATGCGCCCCGACGCACGCGGCAGCATCCCCGGTGCTGGGCTGTCATCACGGGGCGCTTTGCCGGTACGCCACCGCGTCTAACCCGAGTGCGCGGGTGGCGGTGGCGGCCTTGCGCGCTTCTGAATCTGTGGCGAACGGGCCTACGCGCACGCGGGTGCGAGGTCCGGCTCGGGTGTCGATGGGGTTGCGAAAGGCTGGTAGCCCGGCATTCAACAGCTGAGCCTGGGCGCGGCGGGCGTTCGCCTCTTCGGCGAACACACCTACGTTCAGGTAATAGCCGGGCGCGCTACCGAGCGCGCCGGTGCCATCGAGGCGGGCGGTGGTTCGGGCCGGCGATGCCACAGTGTCGATGCGAGCGGGTTTCCGTGATGCATCTGCCGCGTCGGCCTGGCTCCGCGATGTCTCAGTGGCTGCTGACGCGCTGGGCTTGCTCTTGCCGCGCGACGCCGCGGGTACTGGCGTGGTGGGTGCGCCCGGCTTGTCTGCTGTTGGCGCTGTAGCACCGTGCGCAGCGATGTCTTGAGTGGTGCCTGTGCCGGAATCGCGTGCCGAGGGACTGGTGGCGTGCGTGGGTGCGATGGGCGCGCTGGCAGCCATTTGTAGATCAGGCGACTTTGCCGCGGCAGGCTTCATGGCAGATGCTGGCTCGCCGCCACTGCCGGCACGAGCTTCAGGCGCGCGCGGAGGCTGAAACACATTGGCGCGCGATAGAGCGGGGGCGACAAGCGCAGGCGTCGGCACAGGGGCGGGCCGCTCCAGCGCGGGAGCAGCGTGGGCTGCAGTTGGCGGCATCGCAGACTCCACGCGACCGGCGTCCGCAGCTGTGCTGGGCGCCGATGAATCATTCATGACTATTAGAGGCAGCAAAAACCACAGCGCGCCCAGCACACCCAACAGCACGAGGTTGCCCACCGCGATCCATTGAAGGCGCCGCCAACTGCTGGCTCGCCTTGCCAGCAGCGCGCACGCATCGGGCATGGTGCGCGCGGTGCCCAAGGCTTGGGCGATGCGTTTTTTCGTGTCGCCGTACAGCAGCGCGTCTCCGAACATGCCAGGAAGGACGAAAGCGAACAGCGCAAAGCCCGCCATCAAACCCCAGTGAACCGACTCAGGCCAGTTCAGCCAGTTGCGCCCGGCGCCAAAGATGAGCAGGGCCATTCCTTCCACCGCTGCCACGTAGACAAGTGCAGCGTTCCACAGGCGATGCAGCACCATCCAATTCAGCGTGACCAGGCTGGCAGCCAGGTTCCAGCCGATGCGCGCGCGCCCCGCTTGGTCAAAGCGCTCAAACAAGGCGCGGTTGCGCGCTGCCTGAACGGGGCCAAGTGCAGCGCCGTAAAGCGCGTCCATCGCAGAAATGCGAGCGCCCGCCGTTGTGGTGATGGCGGATGAGAGGGCGGGGCTGTGGACCAGCATGCGGCATTCTGGCATGCACCTGCAGGGCGCCTCATGGGATGCGCAAGCGGCGTGGAAAGGCCAAGCAGGGGAATCTCGTCTCCCGTGGTTGCGTCGCCGCGCCCAAGAAAAAACCCCGCCAGGCAAAGCCGAGCGGGGCGATATTCAGGCGCTTTAAAGCGCTGAAATCAAGGGGGTTGGCCGGCTAGATGAGCCAGATCAGCTGCGGTTGCCAGTAGCCAGCTCACCGGCCTGCACAGCTGCCACTGCTTCGGCGCGGATGGCGCTGCGGCTCACATCAGACATGGGCTTGACCTTCACGAGGGTGTTGTTCTGCTGGTCAGGCAGTGCGGCGGCGCCTTCGCTGCGAACGGCGTCGCGGCTCAGGGTCGACTGGGTGTTGGCGTCAAAGCCGAGGCCATAAACATCGCCTGCATTGCTGTTGTTGATGCCGGCTTGTGCGCCAAACGTGGCAAAGGCAGCGACGGTGGCGATAGAGAGAAGTTTGGTAGCGTTCATGATGGATTCCTAATAAGTAAAAAGTCTGTGAAACATGCCCGGCCTGCTGAGCAAAGCGCTCCGGGCAGTTCCGGTTCCGATGACTTCCTTGCGTTTTCGCTTCATCGATGGGTTGAACTTTAAGCCTTATTCGTCCAAAGAAAAACCATGTAGTCAGTAATTGACCGTTTCGTTATTAGAAAGAAACTTGGCCCCGTGTCTGACACGGTTTTCGACAGTGGCGAGAATGAAATGCTGCTTTCAGAGGAAGAAATACCCATGACCACGCTCAAAATTGATTTTGTTTCCGACGTCTCCTGTCCCTGGTGCGTGATCGGCCTGCGCGCACTCGAGCAAGCTGCTGAGCGACTGCAAGGCGAGGTGTCGCTGGATGTGCATTTCCAGCCGTTCGAGTTAAACCCGCAGATGGGCCCCGAGGGCCAGGACATTGGCGAACATTTGCAGCAAAAGTACGGCGCATCGGATGCGCAGCGCGAGGCCACCCGCGCCGCCATTGCCGAGCGCGGAGCAGAGCTGGGTTTCACTTTTACGCCCGGCGCCCGCGGCCGTGTCTACAACACCTTTGACGCGCACAGGTTGCTGCATTGGGCTGGAGAACAGGGCAAGCAGACTGAGCTCAAGCACGCCCTGTTCAAGGCGTATTTCACCGATGGGAAGGACCCCAGCAGCCACTCCGTGCTGGCTCAGGTGGCGAGCGAAGTGGGGCTTGATGCAGACGAAGCGCAGGCTGTGCTGAGCAGCGACCGTTACAGCGCGGAAGTGCGCGAGCACGAGGAGTTCTACTTGCAGCAGGGCATCCACTCGGTGCCCGCGGTGATCATCAACGATCGCCACTTGATCCAGGGCGGCCAGCCGGTCGAGGCTTTTGAGCAAGCACTTCGGCAAATTGCTGCTGAGCATTAACAGGCAGTGGTTGGCGCTGGTGTGACGTGCTCTAGTCGGCTGTGGTTCGGGGCGCAGCAGCTCGATCAGGACGCCGACGTTTGATTCGGGCCTGCTTTATTGCGTTCTGGAGAAATGGGGCATCGCATCTCACCGCGCGGGCCGACGAGTTCTAAAACATCCTGGACCAGCTCGACAAATCGGTCTCGGCCGTGCGGGCCGGTTTGCTGAAATCCGATGAACGCGAGGCATGCAACCCTTGCGAAGCGGTTGACGTCCCATTCGGTGGCCTGCGGGAACATCGCTCGACCCAGATGCCCGGCGAAATCAAGTCGACTTGCATCCACCTGCTCAAGTACGGCGCGCACATCCCGGTCTTTCGCTGCCCAGGCGCGGATGGCGACCTCTCGACCTGGTTGTAGGCGGCCAGCCCCC
>JBBSRE010000171.1:0-6420 GCA_038243365.1 Burkholderiales bacterium
AGCCTGGCTATGTCGCCAGCGGCCAGCGTCAGCGGCTTTTACATCGGCCACCCGGACAGCCAGTATTTCAGCGTGGGCCGCATTGCAGATGACCAGGTGCGCGACTTGGCGGCGCGGCGTGGCATGGACGAAACCGAGCTGCGCCGGCTGCTGGGCCCGAATCTCTGATGCTATTGAATTAAGAGCTTCTAGCGCCCGTCCATTAAGCGCTAGAGCCTGTTTTTACTCAAAAATACGCCCCGTATGTACAGGGTGTATTTTTTGGCGCTGGCTTGCTCAAGCGGCGCGCGCGGGCCAATGCAGCTCGGAGTGGCACACAACAGCGTTGACCGATCAGCGCGAACCGTGGCAGGTTCGCCGAATGCGCTGCCCCTAGCGCTTTTCCAGATCCTTGATCAGCGCCTGCATCTCACCAATTTCCTTCTTTTGCGCCTCGATGATGCCGTCCGCGAGCTTGCGCACGCGCGGGTCTGAAATGTGGGCGCGTTCGCTGGTGAGGATAGCGATGGAGTGGTGGGGAATCATGGCCTTCATCCAGGAGACATCGTCCACGGTTTGCTGGCTGCGCACCAGCCACAGCGCTCCGGCGAACACGACGACGCTACCGATCAGGATGGCGGTGTTGAGTCCACCTTTCTCATACATTCCCAGCATGAAAAGCAGCATGACGACTGCCATGGATGCGCCCATGTAAAGCGCCATATACGCCCGGGTCTCGCTGAAATACACGTGGTCCATGGCGTAGGTGTTGAGGTACATCAAGCCAAACATAACGACCGTGGAAGTCGCGATCATGGCGGCGAATTTCAGGTATCTGTTCATGGTGGACAGCTCCTTTTTCAGTGGACAAATTCAAATGAGAGAGTGGCGCGACGCCACCCATGGGCTGGTGCCTGGGTAGCGAATCAGGCCGGGGAGAACGGCCGCGTCATTGCTGGGGTGCAGCGTGGGCGTGCCCATCGGAGGGGTCGTGGGCGCGCGCGGGCTTGGCAACAGGCGCGCCGCCTTTACCGGCGGCAGGTGCTGGTGACATTGGTCGTGGCGGCGCAGTGGCGGCTTTCTCCTGGTGCGCAGATGCAGATGCCGGGGACGCAGGGACGGCACTGTTCCTCTCCATGTGATGCGCCGACTCCTCTGCGTGCGGCGCTTGATCGCCGTCGTGGTGGCCGGGGTCGGAAGTGGAATTGGAATTGGAATTGGAATTGGAATTGGAATTGGAATTGGAATTGGTATTGTGGTGGTCATCCATCGCGCCGCCATGCATGTGACCGCCACTGCTTGCGACCAGTTGGTCGTAAGCAGCGTCGTCCAGCGTGGGCAGCACCTTCAAGAACGCGGCCAGGTTCCAGATCGAGTCGTCGTCCATGCTTTTCCCCCATGCTGGCATGCCCGACGCCTTGATGCCGTGCTTGATCACCCAAAAAGCTTCAGTGGCATCCGTGCCTGTGCGGGTCAAATTGGGTGGGGCTGGATAAAGCCCCACGCTCAGCTCGCTGCTGTTGACGCCAGGCGCCAGGTGGCAGCCCGCGCACATGGCGGCATAGTTGCCGGCGCCTTGAACAATGCGGGTCTGGTCGCTCAGATCAGGCGACGGCCCCAGGCCAGTCGCATGGGCACGGATGGACCGATCCCGCATGGTCTCCAGCGCCGAGTAGACCAAGCCGCTGTGAGGATCATCCGCCGCTACGTTGTAGCTGCCCGAATACACAAAACCTGCCAGGCCGCCGACTGCAAGCGCGCCCAGCAGCACGGTGGTCAGCAGCGCTGTTTTGATAGTGGATTTCATAGCAGGCTATTAGAACCAGAACTTTACGCCCGCGACCCACTTGGCCTCCGACGCATCTTCTCCAGTGCGCCGTGCGTAGTCGGCAGTGCCACCGAACTTGTGACCCCATGAGACGCCCACATACGGTGCGAACTTGCGCGTGATTTCGTAGCGCAGACGCACACCGGCTTCCAGGTCCGACAGGCCTGAGCCCAGGCCGCGGGCTGGATCGCTTTTACCGTAGGCATTGACCTCCAACCTGGGCTGCAGGATCAGTCGCTGAGTCAACAGCAAGTCGTATTCGGCCTCCACCCGCGCGGCAGTGCGGCCCGATTCACCCACGTAGGCCGTGGCTTGCAGCTCGAACCAGTAGGGCGCCAGGCCGCGTATACCCAGCGCTGCCCAAGTTCGGCCCGGGCCCCCGCCAGAGTCGTGGCGCACACCCGTTTGGAGATTCCAGTACGCCGTCAGCGCGTGGTCCCACAGCACTTCGGTGCGCGCAGACTCCAACCGGCCACCGCTGCGCTCTGCTTCCAGATTGATCCAGAGCTTGTTCAGATCGGTGCCGAACCAGGCCTGCGCATCCAGCGTTTGGCTGTTGTCGTCGTGGGTATGCGTGGCTTCCAGCCGGTCCACCAGCAACTGCGCATGAACGCCGTTGTCGTTCATGTCCATGCCCTTCATGGGCCCATGGGTCAGGCCATTGGAATAGGCATCCGGATCCCGGGCATCGGGCGGAGCGTTGCCGCCCTGCATGGCACCCATGTCCATGGCGCCGTGATCCATGCCTTTCATCTCGCCCATGTTCATCTGGCTGTGATCCATGCCCTTCATGTCGCCCTTGTCCATGGCGCCGTGATCCATGCCTTTCATCTCGCCCATGTTCATCTGGCTGTGGTCCATGCCCGGCATGCTGCCTTTGTCCATGGCGCCGTGGTCCATGCCGTTCATCTCGCCCATGTTCATCTGGCTGTGGTCCATGTCCGGCATGCTGCCTTTGTCCATGGCGCCGTGGTCCATGCCGTTCATGCCGCCCTTATTCATGGCGCCGTGATCCATGCCTTTCATGCCACCCATGTTCATTTGGCTGTGGTCCTTTTCTTTCCCGCTGCCTTTTTTCATGGTGCTGTGGTCCATGCCTTTCATGCCGCCCATGTTCATTCGGCTGTGGTCCATGCCTTTCATCCCGCCTTTCTTCATGGCGCCGTGATCCATGCCTTTCATGTCGCCCATGTTCATCTGGCTGTGGTCCATCACCGGTTCAGCGGCGGCTCCAGCCGCAGGCTTTGCGGCCTGCGCCCAGCCAGCGGTGGGCAGACTGGCGGCCAGCCACAGCACCGAGGCGACGAGGGAAGGCGAGACGGCTCGAAGTTTCTTGTTCATTTTCTTGCTCGTTTGGTTCATGACACCACCACCTCGCGGAACATGCCCGCTTCCATGTGGAACAGCAGGTGGCAGTGGTAGGCCCAGCGGCCCAATGCGTCGGCGCTGACCAAATAACTGACGCGCTGCGCGGGCTGAACCATGATGGTGTGCTTTCGCACCTGGAAGCCGCCGTCTGGGCTCTCCAGCTCGCTCCAGAGTCCGTGCAGGTGAATCGGGTGCGGCATCATGGTGTCGTTCACCAATACCACCCGCAATCGCTCGCCGTGCCTGAAATGCAGCGGCCTCGCATCCGAAAATTTCTGCCCGTCAAACGACCACATATAGCGTTCCATGTTGCCGGTGAGGTGCAGCTCGATCTCGCGGCCGGGGCCACGGGGATCAATGGGGCCGCCGATGGTGTGCAGGTCGGCATAAGTGAGTACCCGTCGGCCGTTGCTGCGCAGCCCGACACCGGGGTCGTCGATGTTGCTGCGCGGCATATCCACACGCATGTCCACCCCAGGGCCGTATTCGGTGCGCGCATGGCGCGCGGCGGGCATCGCAGCTGGCGTGGCTGCGGCGCTGGCTGCAGGCGCCATCGCGGGTATCGCCTGCATGGCGCTCATGTTGTGTCCAGCGTGCGGATCGGCTGCTCGTGCACCTGTCATCGCGCCCGGCATCACACCGCCGTGCTGGTGCATGCCGGCCATGTCACCGCCCATCGCCATGGAGCCCATCATGTCGATCATCGACAGCCACTGCGGCGCATCAGGCGCCGGCACGTCGGCCTGTAGGCCCAGGCGCGGCGTGAGCGTGCCGCGCGCAAAGCCGGTGCGGTCGATCGACTGGGCGAACACGGTGTAGGCACGCTCTTCGTCGGGCTCGACGATGACGTCGTAGGTTTCCGCCGTGGCAATGCGAAATTCCTCCACCGTGACCGGCTCCACGTCCTGCCCGTCAGCCGCCACCACGGTCATCTTCAGGCCGGGGATGCGAATGTCGAAGATGCTCATCGCCGAGCCATTGATAAAGCGCAGCCGCACCCGCTCGCCGCGGCTAAATAAGCCGCTCCAGTTGGCGTCGGGCGATGCGCCATTCATGAGATACGTGTAGGTGCTGCCGCCCACATCGGCCAGGTCGGTGGGGCTCATGCGCATCTCGTTCCACATCTTGCGCTTGGCCAGCGCCTGGGCCACGCCCATGCGGGCCGCATCGCGCGCAAAGTCGACCGCGGTGGGCTCATTGAAGTTGTAGAAGTCGCTCATCTTTTTCAGATTGGCGACGATGGCTTCTGGCTTCTCATCGGACCAGTCGGACAGCATCACCACGTAATCGCGCTGCACCGTGTGGCGCTCGCCACCCTGCGGTTCGACCACGATGGGGCCGTAGAGCCCGGTCTGCTCCTGATAGCCCGAATGGCTGTGGTACCAGTAAGTGCCGCTTTGCTTGAGCTGGAACTGGTAGACAAAGGTCTCGCCGGGCGCGATGCCGTCGAAGCTCAAGCCCGGCACGCCGTCCATGCCAGTGGGCAGCAAGATGCCGTGCCAGTGAATGGAGCTGGTGTGCGCGAGCCGGTTGGTGACGCTTAAAGTGACGGTATCGCCCTCGCGCCAGCGCAGCAGCGGTGCGGGGACTGTGCCGTTCACCGCAGTAGCGATGCGGGCGCGGCCGGTGAAGTTGACGGGCGCGTTGTCCAGCGTCAGGGCGAAGCGGGTGCCTGAAAGCGTGTTGGGGTTGCCAGCAAAGGCGCCCTGTGAATCTGCAGAGGAAGTAGCAGCGGTGGCAGTGCCGGGCCACAGACCCAGGCTGGCAAGTGCAGTACCTGCGCCTATGCTTTGGACAAACTGTCGCCGACCCGGCGAAAACAGGGGATGCGCGCCAAACGGCGCACGGGAATCGTGCATGGTGAACTCCGGAAAGACCTGAAACGGCAACCCCAGCGGGAAGCCAACACGCAAATGACTGCGCCGCGCAGAGCTGCGTTGAACAACGCCAAGCAGCCAAACGGGCAGGTTTGCGACGCGCCCTCGAACGAGCGCGCGGGCGTTCAGGCGATCGGAGGTCGGATGGAGAGCGCCAGCGCGGGCGAGCCGTAGACCGATCGTGAGAACGACGCGGCAGCATGGCGCAGCGCCCCATGCGCTGACGTGACCGGGCCGGCCACGCAGGAAGCGCAGTGCGAACCTGCGCAATGGCAACTGCTGATCTGGCAGCAGCCAGACGCGGGGTCATGCTCCGCATCGCTGGCGGGAGCGTCCACCTCTGCGTCAAGTGCCTGGTGTGCGTGGTGCGCTTGGTGCGCCTGATGGTCAGAGGTCTGCTCGTCAGCGCAATGGGCCTGCATGGTGGCCGCTGACATGGCGACCGAAGCGTTGGCGATCTGCGCCGTGCCCAATGTCCCGCCCGCGTGCACGCTTGTGCCGAGCACAAAGCTCAGCATCAAGGTGGCGCGCAGAAGCCAGGAGAGAAATGACATGGGGGGAGAAGTATAGAACTGAGAGCCGTTGCCTGCAGCCGGCGGACCGGCGGAGCTGACGACCACGCTTGTCAGAGGGAGCAGGTGATGAACAGGTTCCGCCACGGATGCGCCGATCACGAATAATATTAGTGAAATCAAGCTCCAGGGTTTATGGGGGTAGCGCAAGCAGCTATCAATTTTGTTAGCAATAAATGGTGGCTGTCTGACACCTTCAGGGGCCTGTGCCCTTACAGTGCACGCCATGCCAACTGAGTCCCCCGCTCCGGTCACCCCCACGCCCCCCGCGCCCCCCGGCCCTGTCCCGCCGGCACCCCCGGCAGCGTCTCCCTCATCGCGAACCGCCCCGCTTGCGCCGCGCACATGGTGGCCGCTGCGCGCGGTGGAGATGTGGCAGGGCGCAGACGGCCTGCGCATGAGTGCCGCCATGGCGTTTTACGGCATGCTCAGTTTGGCGCCGCTTTTGGTGGTCATCGTCGCGGCGCTGGGTTGGTGGCTGGATCGTGCGGTGGTGGAGAACAACCTGCTGGAGCAGATCCGCGCCTTCACGGGCGAGCGAACTGCCTCGGTAGTGCGCGACGCGCTGGACAGTGCGCGTCAGCCTGCGCAGGGCCTGTGGGCCTCGGCGATTGCCTTGGTGCTTTTGCTCTGGGGAGCCACTGGCGTTTTTGCCGAGCTGCAAACGGCGTTTGGCAAACTTTGGCACGACCCGAATGCCGCGCCTAGCGGCCGGTCGTCCTGGTCGGTGACGGCATCGCTTCGGCTGCGAGGCCTTGGCTACATCCTGGCGATGGGATTCCTGTTGCTGATTTCG
>JBBSRE010000172.1:0-6407 GCA_038243365.1 Burkholderiales bacterium
GGTCTGCCTCGCCACCTGGTTCGTGATTGAAAAAACCAAGCTGGGCGCCTACCTCCGTGCTGGCACCGAGAACCCGCGTCTGGTGGAGGCTTTTGGGGTGAACGTACCCGTCATGGTGACGCTCACCTACGCCTTTGGCGCCGCATTGGCGGCCTTTGCAGGCGTTTTGTCCGCGCCGATTTACCAGGTTTCTCCCCTGATGGGCCAGAACCTGATCATCGTGGTGTTCGCCGTGGTGGTGATTGGCGGCATGGGCTCCATCATGGGCTCCATCCTCACGGGCCTGGGTTTAGGCGTCATCGAAGGTTTCACCAAAGTTTTTTATCCGGAAGCATCCTCCACGGTCGTGTTCGTGATCATGGTGATCGTGCTGCTGATTCGCCCCGCCGGCCTGTTCGGCAAAGAAAATTGACGGGGCACCTGCCATGAATCTCAAGAAATTATCCGTCGTGGGCTACGGCCTGCTTCTGGCGGCCTTGCTGGTCGCACCTTTTGTCGGTTTCTATCCAGTGTTTGTGATGAAGCTCATGTGCTTCGCTCTGTTTGCTGCCGCCTTCAACTTGTTGCTGGGCTATGCCGGCATGCTGTCTTTTGGCCATGCGGCCTTTCTGGGTGGCGCCGCTTATGTGACCGGCGAGGCCATCAAAAACTGGGGCCTCACCCCGGAAATTGGCTTGCTGCTGGGCACTGCCGCAGGGGCATTCCTGGGCCTTGTTGTCGGCTTTTTCGCGATACGTCGCACCGGCATCTATTCCACCATGATCACGCTGGCCTTGGCCCAGATGCTGTACTTTGTGGCACTGCAAGCGCCGTTCACCGGTGGCGAAGACGGCCTGCAAGCTGTGCCGCGCGGCAAGATGTTCGGCGTCATCGATCTCAGAAACGACCTGACGCTTTACTACATTGTTTTGTTGATCGTGGTCGCTGCGTTTCTGCTGATCGTGCGCACAGTGCATTCGCCCTTCGGCCAAGTGCTCAAGGCGATCAAGGAAAACGAGCCACGAGCCACATCGCTGGGATACGACACCAACCGGTTCAAGCTGCTGGCCTTCGTTTTGTCTGCCGCGCTGTCCGGCCTGGCCGGCTCGCTCAAGACGCTGGTGATGGGCTTTGCCACCCTGAGCGACGTGCACTGGACCGCTTCCGGCCACGTGGTGCTGATGACGCTGGTGGGTGGCCTGGGCACACTCTCAGGACCTTTGATCGGCGCGGCGGTGGTGGTGCTGCTGGAGAACAAGCTTGGCGAGGTCGGGCATTTCCTGGCTGATCTCACTAAGGTGGACTGGTTCAACACGCTCGGCCAATCGGTCACCATGGTCACCGGCCTGATCTTCGTCATCTGTGTGCTGGCGTTCCGCCGCGGCATCATGGGCGAGATCGTTGCGTGGATTCAGCGTCGCCGCAGCACCGACAAATTCTGACGTTCCTTGGAACGCTGAAGGCCACCTGGCGGGTGCTCCACGTTCATCGAAGCGTGGCGCGCCTGACTCAGAGCTGCAGCGCGGCGGCGTACCCGGTCATCTCCAGGTAGCCGTGCCCTACCGCTGCGCCCCCGGGCGCGCGCAGTTCGCTTAAGCCCTCCCAGTAAAACGCGCCAGTGGAGGCGCGGCTGTCGAGCTCTTGCGCATCCAGCAGTGCGTGGACTTCAAAGCGTCCGACGGGGGTCTTCACCGACCAGGCCACCGGGTAACGCGCGCCGCTCGCCGGGCTTGTCCAAAAGCGCAGCGCGTCAAACACGACTTCCTCGGGGCCGAACGACTGCGCTTCGTCGCCAGCTGCGCGCCATGAGCCGCCTGCCCACAGGGCCTTTCCATCTTTGCGTCGCAGGTGAAAGGCCGTCAGGGCGCTGCCGTCCTGCAAGTTCATGCCTATCCAATCCCAGCCAACAGCACCTGCGGGCAGGATGGCGACACTTGCCTCATGGTCCAGCCAGGCGCGCGCCCCGGATTCCGTGATCGCAAGGCGCTCACGGCCCACGACCACGCTGCCGCGCACTGACAGCTGCGGCTCGGTGATGTACAGGCTCAGGTTGGCGGCCTCCGGGCCTTTGCGGGACAGGCCCTGATCACCTTGCAGCAATACCGGTTGCGTGGCAGTCAGTGCAAGATCGAGCGAAAAATCCGCGCCCTGCATTCGCGCGGCATAGGTGCTGCGGCCCTCCGTGCCGCTGCGCGCGAGCACCCAGTTGCCCAGCAAGATGTCGGTGTCATGCTCACTGGCTTCGGCCAATCCGAAACCGGCGCGCGCGATGCGCTGGTCATGCAACAACCTGCCGCTTGCGAGGTCTGTCACAGCCGCGTGCGCAAACAGCAATTGCTGCGCGGCAAAGCGTGATTCGAGTCGCTGCGTACCCGGCACGCGGCTGCGAAAGAACGTCAGCTGGAACCCGAAGCGGGGTGCAGAGTGGCCTGCTGGCACGCCGCTGTGCCCGGTGATGTACCACCATTCGGTGCGCAAAGTCGGGTGGCTGCCGTGGTCGCGCGGCAACTCGATGCGGCCTGGCAGCGGTCCGGCGGAAAGCATGTCGTCTGCAGATGCGTGTGTTGAATAACCAGCGCCCGCGAGCGCGGCCAGTCAGCGCGACAACCAGGCGCGGCGGGACCAAGGCGAAGACGGGTCAAATGACGCCGCCGTCGGATCGCCGACGCCCGCTTGCGATGTGAGGGATTTAACGTCTGAGGCGTCGGCACGCCGGTGCACGGAGGCATCAGGATCAGGTTTCATGGCGCTTGCGTCATTCCATCAGCCGGTCAAGGCGAAGCTGATCTGGCGCGCAGTCGCCAAAACGCTGGTTCACCCACTGCGCATCATGGTAGGTGCCCAGGTAGCGCTCGCCGGCGTCGCACAGCAGCGAGACGATGGAGCCTGATTCGCGTCGCTCGCGCATCTGCTGCGCCAGTTCCAGCATGACGACGAAATTGGTGCCGGTCGACGGACCGGTGAGCCGCCCCAGCAGCTGTGAGAGTGCCCGCATTCCTGCAATGGATGCGGTGTCGCTGACTTCCACCATGCGGTCCACCAACGTGCGCACGAAGCTGGCTTCCACGCGCGGGCGACCAATGCCTTCGATGCGTGAGCCGGGTGCCGTCAGGCTGGCGTCGCCGCTGCGGTGGTACGCAGAAAAGACCGAGCCAACCGGGTCCGCGACGCACAGCTGCGTGCCGTGCCGCTGATAGCGCACGTAGCGGCCAATGGTGGCGCTAGTGCCACCAGTTCCGGCGCCCACCACAATCCAGCGCGGCACCGGGTGCGGCTCCCGCGCCATTTGCGTGAACAGGCTCTCGGCGATGTTGTTGTTGCCGCGCCAGTCAGTGGCACGCTCGGCATAGGTGAATTGGTCCATGTAGTGGCCGCCGGTCTGCTCCGCCAGTGCCTGCGCTTCTGCATACACCGCGCCAGCGTTCTCCACGAGGTGGCAGCTTGCGCCCTGAAATTCGATCTGGGCAATCTTCTCTGCCGAGGTTCCCTTCGGCATCACGGCCACAAATGGCAGGCCGAGCAGGCGTGCAAAGTAGGCCTCGCTCACGGCAGTGGACCCGCTCGATGCTTCGACGATGGTCGAACCCTCCTGAATCCAGCCATTGCACAGTGCGTACAGAAAAAGAGATCGCGCCAAGCGGTGCTTGAGGCTGCCGGTCGGGTGGGTGGATTCGTCCTTGAGGTACAGGTCAATGCCGTGTTCGGCAAAACCGCGCAGTTGCAGCGCAATCAGGTGCGTGTCAGCGCTGCGCTGGTAGTCGGCTTCGATGCGCTCGATGGCGGTGTGCAGCCAAGTGGCGCTTTCTGTAGCGACGTCGGCGCAGCCGGATGCAGGGTGAAGGCGAGGAGGCGGAACAGCGGTCATGCGGCATTGTGTCGCAGGGCGTAAGCACCGCAGCGGGGGCGCCGCTGCGGGGTGAAGGGTGAAAGGTGAAAGGTCCAGGGTGTGCGCACTGGCGCGCAGCCGGGCTTACCAGTCTTCTTTTACCGCCAGTACCGCATCGCGGCTGGCCGCGGCCCTGCCGGCCATCCACGCAGTGACGGTGCCGGCCAGCACCACGGCAGCGCACAGCGCCAGCAACCGCAGCCACGGCACGCGCAGCTCCATGGTCCAGTGAAAGCTTTGCGGGTTCACCACCAGCACCAGCACCAGAGACACCGCAATGCCAAGCGCCAGACCGGCGGCTGCGCCCACAGCGGTCCAGGCGGCACCTTCGCCAGCGACCACACTGAGCACCTGCCGGCGGGTCAAGCCCAGGTGCGCCAGCAAACCGAATTCCTTGCGTCTTGCCAGCACCTGGGCGCTGAAGCTCGCGGCCACGCCAAACAGGCCAATACCGATGGCAAGCGCCTGCAGCCAGTAGGTGACTGCGAAGCTGCGGTCAAAAATACGCAGCGAGCGCGTCCGAATTTCCCCCGCCAGCGCGAACTCCATGCCGGCTGCTGCCGCGTCGCCCGCGCTCTGACTCGCAAGGCGCGTCAGCGCCGAGCGGAGTTCGCCCAAGTCGGAGCCGGGTGCGGGCCACAGCGCCAGATCATTGGCGCCGCGCTCACCGCTCCAGGCGGCGAAATCGTCGCTGTCCATCACCAATGCGCCTGTCTGGCGGGCATAGTCGCGCCATACGCCTGCTATAAAATAGAGAGCTGGTTGCGCAATACCAGTAAGCGCTAGAGCCTCAAAAGACTGTTGAAATTTCGCCAAATCGGTGCCCGGCTTTGCACCCCACAGATCCGCCGCCGCTTCGCTCGCATACACCGCGATGCGGCCGGGCGGCACCGTCAAGGCGGGCGCTACCAGCGGCAGCACCTTGTCAGCACCCCGCGCAAGCGGCCGTGCAATCAGCGCCACCGCGGGCTTGGCCGGGTCGGGCTGCAACGACACGATGCGCAAGCCCTCCAGCCGATCCACCTCGGGCAGTGCCGCGACCTGCTGCAACAACTCAAAGCTAAACACCGGTGCGGCGTCAGAGGCCGCGCCGCGCACATACAGCGGTGCCGGAAGCACCGTGTCCAGCCATTCGATCATCGAGCCACGAAAACTGGTAACCATCACGGTCAGGGCCACCGCCAATGCCAGGCTGGCGACCACGCCTCCGACAGCCACTGCGGCCAGACCGGGCGTGCGGCGGGCGCGCTCCAGCGCCAGCACGCCCAGCGCCGAGCGCGCTGCCAGCGGGCGCACCACTTGAAGCAGCACGGCTACCGCACGCGGCAGCAGCGCAATGCCGCCCAGCAGCAGCGCCGCCACCGACAAGTAGGCCCCCAGCGGCAGGCCGGCCACCGGCGGCGTGAATGCGAGCGCTGTTCCCACCGCCAACAAAGCAAGCGCTCCGCGTGCGCGAGGCAAGGTGGCGCCAGCGCTGTTCAAGCCCTTGAGCGTCTGCGCAGGCGGCAGCGCTTCGGCGGTACGCGCCGGCCACCATCCGCCCAGCAACGCCGCCACCACGCCCAGTGCGCCGTAGCCCACTGCCGCAGCGCTGCTCCATTGCAAAGGCGGCTGCACACCGCTGAAATAACCGCCGCCCAGATCGCCGCCGAGCAATTGCAGCGCTCCCGCCGCCAGGCCGGTACCCAGCGCGATGCCAGCAACGCTGCCAACCAGCCCCAGAGCCAGCGATTCGAGCAGCACCAGCGCCAGCCGCTGGCGCGGTGTAGCGCCCAGCACGGCGAGCAGTGCGAAGGCGCGTGCCCGCTGCGCCACGCTCAGCGACAGCACCGAAAACACCAGGAACGCCCCGGTGAACAGCGCCACCAGCGCCAGCACGCTCAGGTTGACGCGGTAGGCGCGCGAAAGGCCATCCATCTGTGCGGTGGCGTCCTGCACATCGCTCCACACCACGCCGGCCGGCCACTCGGGCAGGGCGGCCATGCGCGCTTTGAAAGCCTCGCGCACGCTGCCGGGTTGCAGTTGCAGATCAATGCGACTCAGGCTGCCGATGGCGCCGAACAGGTCTTGCGCGGCGCCAATGTCCATCACCGCCATCGGCGCGCCGCCTGCTGCCACCGTTCCGGCTACCCGCACCGGAAACACCTCCAAGCCACGCCGCAGCACTATTTGCGGCAGCCGGTCGGGTGCCAGTAACAGACCAAGAGCCTGGCGTGCCTGGGCGTTGAGGTAGACCGTTGCCGGGGCGAACAAGGCGAAGCGGTCTGCCGCAAGGCTGGCCCAGGGCTGTGGCATCAGCTCGGGCGCCGAGCCGGGTACCAGCAGTGCGTCCACCCCCAGCACGCGCAGGGGCACGCTGCCTGCGCGTGGCGGGGTCTCGCTTTCGTTCGCAGTGTCTGGCATCTGCAGAGCATCGCGGTCCGAGGTATCGGCCGCTCCTCCGCTCGCCTGCAACTGGAGTTCCAACACCGGACTGGCGCGTGCCACCTCGCCTTGTCGGGCCAGCAAGGGATACAGCCGCTCATCGAGCCGACCTTGCACC
>JBBSRE010000173.1:0-6397 GCA_038243365.1 Burkholderiales bacterium
AACCGGCTGGTGGAACTGCGCAACCGCATCGCAAATGCTTTTGCTCAGATCGACGTACAGCTCAAGCGCCGGCATGACTTGGTGCCCAACCTGGTGGAAGTGGCGCGTGGCTACCTGACGCACGAGGCTGCCACGCTGCAGGCAGTCATCGCCGCGCGGGGACAGGCCCAGGGCGCAGCCACAGCGGCGCGTGCGGCTCCGACCAACGCGGGCGCCATCGGTTCGCTGGCGGCTGCTGAAGGCGTGCTGGGCGCAAGCCTGGGGCGGCTGATGGTGGTGGCCGAGGCCTACCCGGAGCTCAAGGCCGACGCTACGATGCAGTCGCTCAGCGAGGAACTGGCCAGCACCGAGAACCGCATTGGCTTCGCACGTCAGGCCTTCAACGACCAGGCGCTGGACTTCAACAACGCCGCCCAGCAGTTCCCCACGCTGATCGTGGCGCGCCTGGCCGGCTTTCCACCCGCGCCTATGCTCGAATCCACGCGCAGCGAAGAAGAGCGCGCCGCGCCGCAGGTGCAGTTCTGAACTCCAGCCGCTTATCAGCCATGCACGCCACGCGGATCTGAACCATGGCCATGCGCTTTTGGGATCAACAACACGACGCCCGCACCGAGACGCGGCACCTGCTGCTGGGCTTTGCCGTGGCGGTGCTGCTGCTGGTGGTGGCGGTGCACGCGTCGCTGGTGCTGGCATGGTGGCTGATGACGCTGCTGCTGCCGGTGCGGTTGCCGTTTCCCGCCGGCTTTCTGGTCGTCAATGTGGGCGTCTCTCTGCTGCTGGTACTGGGCGGCTGGTGGGTGGAGACCTCCAACCTGCGCGCCGGCGGAGTCAAGCTGGCCAAACGCATCGGCGCGCGCGAGCTTCGCCCCAGCCTGTCGCACGCCGAGCAGCGCCTCTCCAACGTGGTGCAAGAGTTGTGCATCGCCGCGCACATGCCGGCGCCCAGCATCATGGTGCTGCCGCGCGCCAGTGCCATCAACGGGTTTGCCGCTGGTTGGGACGAAACCGATGCGGTGTTGGCGGTCACGCAGGGCGCGCTGGATCACCTCACACGCGAGGAAATGCAGGGCCTGGTGGCGCATGAGCTGTCGCACCTGCAAGAAGGCGATACGCGCCTCAAGATGCGGCTCGCGGGCATGGTGTTCGGGCTGGAACTGGTCTACAACTTCGGCAGCGACATGCGCGAGCGCGGCGGTCTGGCCTGGTGGTTTGGCTCAGCCGTGATGCTTGCCGGGCTGGCCGGCTGGATCACCGGTCAGGTGCTCAAGGCCGCGGTGTCACGCCAGCGCGAGCACCTCGCTGACGCTCGCGCGGTGCAATGGACCCGCAGCCAGCAAGGCCTCGGCGGGGTGCTGCGCAAGGTAATGGCCCAGCGGCGCAGCGCTGCGTCGGGGCAGTCGGATGCCAGGAATACCGGTATTGATCACCCCAGTGTTCAGCACATGTTGCTGGTCGACGCTGACATCAGCGAAAGGCTGGGCGAGGGGCTTGCGGCGCGCCTTGCGGGCAGGCTCGATTCCCATCCAAAGCTTGAAGACCGCGTGCGGCGCGTTTATGGCCGTTCGATGCCGCCACTGCCTTTGACGCCCGTGGACGAGCCAGCTGAGCGGCCCTACCGCACTGCGTTTGAAAGAGTGGATTCGGCTGCACCAACGCTCGCGTCGCTGGTCGATCCGTTTGCGCAGCTTTAGGCAAGTTCTGCGCAACTTCTGCCATCTGTCTTAGTGCGGAATCGGGTGGTCCGCTGCGTTGCTTTTGTGGCCGATGGCTCGGCTATTGGCTACTAAAGACACCCGTCAGCTCATACCGATCCGCAACATCACACACTCGCGAACAGTAGGCAGGACACCCTTAACAGTGCCTGTTCGGTGCGGTGATGAATGTGCTTCAGCGTATGGGGCGCACGTCGTGCGTCGGTAATGCTCCGCTGTCGCCTGGGTCTTTCAGCATATTCAGCCGGATCATTTCAATTGCGTGTGAGGGCTCGAGTCCTTTGGGGCAAACCTCCGAGCAATTCATGATGGTGCGGCAGCGAAACAGCCGGTAGGCATCGTTCAGATCGTCCAGTCGCGCCTCGGTGGCCTGATCGCGGCTGTCGAAGATAAAACGGTACGCTTGAATCAGCCCGGCAGGCCCGACGAACTTTTCGGGGTTCCACCAGAACGAAGGACATTGGCTGCTGCAGCAGGCGCACAGAATGCATTCGTAGGCGCCGTTGAGTTGTTCGCGCTCGGCCGGCGACTGCAGCCGCTCGCGTTCGGGCGGCGGATCGTCGTTGATCAGGTAGGGACGGATCGAGTGGTACTGCTTGAAGAACTGCGTCATGTCCACGATCAAATCGCGAATGATCGGGAAGCCCGGCAGCGGCCGCAGCACCACCGGCTCTTTGAGGTCACGCACCCGCGTGATGCAGGCCAGGCCGTTCCTGCCGTTGATGTTCATCGCATCGGAGCCACACACGCCCTCCCGGCACGATTTGCGCAATGATAGAGTGGGGTCTTGCGCCTTGATGCGTATCAGAACGTCGAGCAGCATGCGGTCGCTGTCAGGAACGTCAAGCTCGTAGTCCTGCAGGTACGGCTTTTCGTCCCTGTCGGGGTCGTAGCGTGAGATGGAAAGTTTCATGACAGCCTCCGGCCACCCAGGTGGCCAATAGTCGCGTGTTCAAACATGCTGCTGTATCAGCAGCCAGGCCATGCTCGCCGCAGCGCCGTACAAGCACAGCCCTACGAACCACAGCATCGCCTGACGCACACTTGCAGGGCGCGCGTAGTCCAGCAGCACGTCGCGCAGGCCTACCCACATATGTGACAGCAGCGCGGCGAAAAATAGTGCAAATGCCAGCGTGATGGTTGGGCGTGCCACCCAGCTTTTCCACTCGGCATATGAATGCAGCGGTTGCAGCCCGAAGAACCCCAGCAGAACCACCACGAATATCAGCATGTACAGCGCACCGAAGCGTTGCACGAGCCAGGCGGGCAGGCCGCTGGGGTTGCGCGTCATGGCAACGCCCAGAGTGCCAGCACCGCCAAGGCGACAGCGACCACGTTCACTGCCCATGCGCTGAGCCGTGCCTTGTGCAAGGTCGAGCCCACATTGATGTCCGTCAGCATGTGGCGTACACCCGCCAGCATGTGGTGCGCCAAGGCCCACACCAGCAGAACCGCTATTCCTTGAATAATGCGGTGGTGAAGCAGCGCAGTGGCCTGCAAAAAACCTGCTTCACTGTCAAGCGAGCGCCAAAGTAACACCATGCCAAACGGCACGCCCACCGCCAGCAAGACGCCGGTTATGCGATGGAGGATGGACGTCACCGCGCCCACCGGCATCCGGATCTGCAACAGATTCAGAAATACAGGTCGTGGAGCACGACGCGCGCGGGGCTGTTTCATGAGCAACTTCGTGGTGCGCAGGGTTGAAACGCCTAGTGGTAGCCCACGCCCATAACGTAATCAAACAGCTGCAACTGCTCGTACTGCCCCTGGTCCACCAGGGCACGTAACGCATCGCGTGCGTTCAGTACGCCAATCGGTCGCCGATCGGAATCGAGCACTGGCAGGTGCACCAGGCCGTGCTTCTGCATCAAGGCGAGGACGTCCGAAAACAAATCCGTGGGTTGGCAGGAGATGACTTCCGTCGTCATCAATTCGCTGACCAGCGTGTGGCAAGCGCTGCCCATGCAATGGCCGATTTGTCGCACTATGTCGCTCTTACCGATGACCCCAGCGATCGCGCCATCAGGGCTGCAGACCACCACCAAGCCGATCTGGGTATCGGATAACCGTCTTGCCGCCTGCAGCAAAGGTGACTCAAGCGAGACTGTGGCCAGCCGTGATCGCGCAATATCGTTGAGGCTGCTGACTCGCAAGGTATCCATTGGCAAATTCTCCTGTGATCCATTTTGCAAATCGCTTTGCGCTGAACCCTGTAGGCCAACGGCTCTTATCCTCCTGCAGGCGCGCACAGTCGAGTGTTGCTCGCCAGAATGATCAGACACACTTGTCATGCACTCTTTTGAAGGTCAGTTTATGTCGCAACCTCAATCTGAAATTTTGGAAAGTGCACGCAGATTGCGAATAGCGCTGGCGCGTTGGGACAACGAGGGCGGTCACCTGCTTTCCGTCAGTTCAGGTGAGTCTGGAGGGAGCGGCGACGGGGTTCCGCCACTCACCAACGCCGAACTGGTGCAGCTGCAAATTCGCGTGATTGCGCTAGAAAATTTGATAGTGGCGCTGCTGGCCGATGCGTCGGATCTGCAGCTTGAGCGCGTGCGCGATATTGCCGCATCCATCTCCCCCAGGCCCGGAGTTGAACACCATTTGACGATGCATGCGGTGGGTCAGATGGAGCACTTGGCGCAGCGCTCACTGCGCTTGTAAAAGCATCGGGCGTGAAGCTCGCAACGCCGTAAAAATTTCTGCAGCTAAAAAAACTGGACGTGCGCAGCGGTGGTTTGAACCGCCTGAAACACGTTATCCAAATTTTCGCGCCGCCTGCACTAACAGCACCACCAATGCGCCCGCGCCCCCGTCAGCTGGCCTGGCCTGGACAAATGCCAATACTTCATTTTTTTGTACCAGCCAGCGCTGCACGCGGCCCTTGAGCACAGGCTCTCGACCGGGTGAGCCCAATCCCTTGCCATGCACCACGCGCACGCAGCGCAGGCCTGTCTTGTGCGCCTGGCGGATGAACTGGCCCAGCGCCTCGCGTGCTTCATCGATGCGCAGGCCATGCAGGTCGAGCTGGCGCTGAATGCTCCAGTGCCCAGCGCGCAGGCGCAGGGTCACGTCTGCTCCGATACCGGGGCGGCGAAAGCTGAGCTGGTCGTCCACGTCGAGCAGGGTACTGACGTCGAACTCATCGCTCATGGCTTCGCGCAATACGCGGGCTTCGTCCAGCCAATGTTGAAGCGGCAGCGGGTCAGGCAACTCGCGCGCAGGGTTGGCCAGGTTGCGCTCGCGCAGCGGCGTCACGGCCCCTACGCTGCGTGCAAACAGATGGCGTTCAGCTTCGCGCCGGGCCGCGGCTTCTCGTGCGGCCCTGGCCAGTGCCTCGCGCAGCGCCTGCTGCTCGCGCAAGTGGCGCGCCAGGTTCCCTAGCGAGGCGAGGCCCTGGTAGCGCAGGGCGCGGTCCTCTGGCGAGCGGCTCACACCAGCCCCTTGGCCGCCATCGACAGCCATTGCCCCGGTGCCACGATGACGTGGTCCAGCACCCGCACATCCACCAACGCCAGCGCGGCCTTCAGGGTCTGCGTCAGTGCCTCGTCCGCGCGACTGGGCTGCACGCTGCCGCTAGGGTGGTTGTGCGCCAGCACCACGGCTGCGGCCTGCAGGTGCAGAGCCCTAAGCACCACTTCGCGCGGGTACACGCTGGTCTGGGTCAGCGTGCCACGGAACATTTCTTCCAGCGCGATCAGCCGGTGCTGGCTGTCAAGAAACAGCACTGCGAACACTTCGTGGCCTTTGGCTGCCAGATGCAACTGCAGGTAGTGGCCTACCGCGTCGGGCGACTCGAACACCTCGCGCTCACGCAGTTGCTGAGCCAGTGCGCGGCGCGCCAGTTCCAGCACCGCCACCAGCTCGGCGCGCTTGGCGGGTCCCAACCCCTTGATGCGCGCCAGGTCGGGCAGGCCAGCATGCAGGAGACCGGCAATGCCGCCAAAGCCCCCGACCACGCGTCCGGTGTCGGGGCAGGTGCGCGGTGGTTCCAGCAGCTCTTGCGCGAGTTGCAGCACCCCTTTGCCTGCCATGCCGGTGCGCAGCAACAATGCGAGCAGCTCCGCATCGCTGAGTGCGCCGGGCCCGCGCGCGAGCAGTTTCTCGCGCGGGCGGGCGTCGGCGGGCAGGTCTTTGAGCGGCATCAAGCTTTGCGGAGCGCTGGTCAATGCGCCAACCGTAAAATGGGGCTCAGTTTATAGAGGCACGCATGGCAACCGTTCAACAGGGCTCCTTCCTCACCTTGCATTACCGTCTGGCAGGGCCGGCAGGCGATGTGATCAACACGTTTGAGGACAAACCCGCCACGCTCACGCTGGGCAACAGCGAACTCTCGCCCGCGCTGGAAGCGCGCCTTGTGGGCATGGAAGAGGGCACCCGCACCACGTTCGAGCTGCCGGCAGGCGACGCTTTCGGCGAGCGCAACCCCCAGATGCAGCAGTGGGTGCCGGGCACGCTGCTCAATGCCCTCGGCGACCCTGATCTGGAATACCACGTGGGCGAGGTGGTCGAGTTCCCCACGCCTGATGGTCATGGCACTTACGCCGGCGCCGTGCTGCGCGTGGGCAGCGACGCCGATCCGCGCGGCATGCTGGTGGATTTCAACCACCCGCTTGCGGGGCACCCAGTGCACTTTGAAGTGCACGTGATCGGCGTGCTGTGAACCACCCGCACGAAATTCT
>JBBSRE010000174.1:0-6360 GCA_038243365.1 Burkholderiales bacterium
GCACAGTGGTGCACAGGGGTCCGATGGACGAATCTTCATCACCGGCGCCTTGTCGGGCACGCTGATCGTGTTCCACCCCGGAACCAAGGAATGGAAGATCCACCCCATTCCCCGTGGTTTTTTGTGGCGCAAAGGGCTGTATCCGCACACCATTCGGGCGGACAAAGACGACAACCTGTGGTTCACGGTGATGGCGTCCAACACGGTCATGAAGTTCAATTCCAAAACTGAACAGTTCACGGATATCGACCTCCCACACAACGGCGCCATGCGGTGGATCAGCGACACTTTCATGGGCGTGATCCTCAAGGTTGCGGCCTGGTTTCCGCAAAAAAACCTGCAGCTGGTGCTGTCTCACCACAAGTGGCTCAATGGCGGGCGCGACGTTTTCAATTGGCCGTACGGCATCGACATCAACCCGGTGGACGGCGGCATTTGGTACAGCAAATTACTCTCCAACAAGATCGGGCATATTGACCCGAAGACACTGGAAGTCACCGAATACGAGGTTCCGCACACCGGGCCGCGGCGCCTGCGTTTTGGTGCGGACGGAACGCTGTGGATTCCGTCTTTTGACGAAGGCAAGCTGATGAAGTTTGACACCGCTACCAAGACGTTTGAGTCCATCGATCTGCCCTTGCTGGCAAAGAATGAGTTCGAGGTTCCCTATGCGCTCAATGTCGACAAGAAGGGTGATGTGTGGATCGCCACTAACCAGCAAGATCGCGTGGCCCGCTACATCCCCGGTCAGAAAAAATTCATGATGTACCCCATGCCCAATCGGGTGATCTGGTTCCGTGATTTTGAGTTCACACAGGACGGCAAAGTGTGCGCCAGCAATTCCAACTTGCCGGCTTATGCCCATGAAGACCAGCTGCCTGCGTTTGTCTGCATCCAGCCCGATGCCAACGATGGCGCCAGCCTGATTCCCGCTCATCAACAAGTTGTTGTGCATTCAAAGGACCAGCAATGAAGTCGTTAAAAAATGCATGGGTACTGGTGACGGGCGCCGCGTCGGGCATTGGCCTGGCGTGTGCCAAAGCCTACGCTGTTCGCGGCGCGAATATCGTGATGACCGACATCAACGAGGCGGCGCTGGCAGCCGCGGCTGAACCCATCACGATGCTCGGTGTGCAGTGTCGAACGCTGGTGTGTGACGTGTCGAGCGAAGCCTCGGTCAATGCCTGCGCTGCGGCAGTGCATGCCGACGTGGCTGCATTGGATGTGCTGGTGAACAATGCGGGCACCTACTACTTGGGAGGTTTTTTGGAAACCCCGCTCGACATGTGGCAACGCATGCACCAGGTCAACGTGATGGGCATGGTTCACTGCACGCGGGCTTTTTTGCCGCACATGCGTGCCGCGGCCGGGCCGCGCCGCATTGTGAACATTGCGTCTCTGTCTTCCTTCCTCCCAGCGCCTAATCTTGCGGCTTACTCCATGTCCAAGCATGCCGTTCTTGGCGCCTCAGAAGTGTTGGCGATGGAGCTTGACAGGACAAATGTGAGTGTGCTCGCCGTCTTCCCCGGCATCATCAACACTCCGCTGCTAGGCGGCAAAGTCGTTGGCGCGAATATTTCCGCGCGTCAGTTGAAGACACAGCAGAGTTATTACCAGAAAAACGGCTGCGCGCCCGACGTCGTAGGCGAGAGCGTGGCGCGAGCGACCCTGGGCCGGCAGCCGTATTTGTGGATTGGGCCTAACGCCAGGACAGGTTTCACCATCACCCGCGTGTCACGCACGCTGGCGCGACGTGCGTCCATTCGGGCGGCAAGGCTGAACGGCTACCTCGACGCTCCCATTTGAAGTTGTAAGAAGGATTCGTTTCCTGGATTCGAGTGGGGCGGGCTGCGTTGGATGTTTCAGGAAACGTGCCTGGCACCGCCCGAGTGTCAAATGCATGGGCGCGGGGAGGCAGCAGCGGATCAGCTGGCCCTGAAGTCATGTCGCCAAGGTGCTAAAGACGCCAGCGGCCCAGCCGAAAACGGGGCATCTCCTAAGCAATTGCGCCTCTTTCAGTCATGATGTGCTTATCGCGTATGCCGTGTCCTCCGTCTGGACAAGCTTTTTCGCCTCCTGGAAGCCCTCATGCCCTCTTCCACCCGGTCATCCAACGAATCTCGTCTTGAGCTTGAGAAGTTGCGCGAAGCCGTGCGCCGGGCAGAGCAAGCAGAAAAAATACAGCGCGCGCTATTCGCCATTTCCAGCGCGGCAGAGCAGGATGTGCCGCTTCTCAAGATGCTGGAGCGCATACACGCCATTGTGGGTGAGCTGATGTACGCGGGGAATTTCTACGTCACGCTGTACGACAAGCAGGCTGACGCAATCGATTTCTTGTATTTTGTTGATTCCGATTCGGCCGATGGGCCGGTCTCTGGCACTCGTGTCGCGATGAGCGACTATGAGCATTCGCTCACCTGGTACATCATTCGGTACGGCAATTCCTTGCGCGGTTCGTTGGAATCCATCGCTGCTCAGATTCCCGGGCCACTGCGGGCTCGGGGCGCTGACGCCAAGGATTGGATGGGTGTGCCCATGCTCGATCACGGAGAAGTACGCGGCGTGTTGGTGGTGCAGAGTTATGAGCAGGCAGATTGCTTTACAGCCGAGGATCAAAGGCTCTTGTCCTTTGTGAGCAGCCATGTGCTGATCGCTCTGCAAAGACGGCAGCGGCGCGAGGATCTCGAGCAGGCCGTGCTGATTCGCACGGCGGCGCTCGATCAAGCCAACCGCGAACTCACCCAAGAGGTCACGGAGCGCCAGCGTGCTGAGCACTTGCAGCGCGCGCTCTACCGCGTCGCCGAGCTCGCGGCCACGGCACCATCCATGCAGGAGTTCTATCGTGCCATTCACGACATCGTCGGCGAGTTGGTCAACGTGGAGAACTTCTTTATAGGGATCGTCACCGACGACGGGCAGGAGCTGTCTTTTCCCTACTACGTGGACGAGCAAAGTTTCCCCCACCCGCCACGGCGGTTGGGCAGAGGCGTGAGCGAGTATGTGCTGCGCACAGGCCATCCATTGTTGGTGAACCACGCCGGCCTCGTAGCGCTGCAAGAACAAGGGCAAATCGAGCTGCGCGGTCCCATCGCCCTGTGCTGGCTCGGCGTGCCATTGATGGCCGAGGGAAAGGCGATAGGACTGGTCGCCGTGCAAAGTTATTCTGCGGACTTGGGCTATGCCGCGCCGGATCAGGAACTCCTTCAGTTCATCTCCTCGCAGATTGCGAGCAGCCTGGAGCGGCGCCGCATGACCGAATCGCTCCACGAAGCCAATGCGCAGTTGGAACAAAGGGTGGTGGAGCGGACCGCGCAATTGGAGGCGCAAATACGAGAGCGCGAGCGGATCGAACACCAGCTCAAACACCAAGTCATGCACGATGCTCTCACCGGGCTGCCCAATCGGGCCTACCTGTTTGACCGTCTGGAGCGTTTGCTCGCGAGATACCGCCGCGATCCTTCGAGACGTTTTGCGGTCATGTTCCTCGATATCGATCGCTTCAAACTCATCAACGACAGCGTAGGTCACCATGCCGGCGATGTAGTACTGCAGGAAGTAGCGCGCAGGCTGACTACGCAACTGCGCGATCCAGATTTTGTTGCGCGGCTGGGTGGAGACGAGTTTGCAGTGCTGATCGAAGAGTCGTTCGATGTGGACTCGGTAGTGCGGATTGCACGCCGGCTGATGGCCGCGCTTGAGCCTGCGATGTCCGTAGGTGGGCGAGAGATCTTTGCATCGACGAGCGTAGGCATTACGCTGTGCGACGCGCGCTATCCGGCGGCCGAGGACTTGCTGCGTAATGCGGACGCTGCGATGTACCGCGCCAAGGTGAATGGCCGCCAACGCTTCGAGTTGTTTGACGAGCACTTGCACAACGATGCACTTCGCGTCCTGGAGATGGAGAACGCGTTACGCGTGGCCATACAGAAGTGGCAAATTCAACCGGTTTTTCAGCCCGTGGTGCGGCTGGCCGATGGCAAGGTCATCGGATACGAGGCATTGATGCGCTGGCACCACCCCGTGCGCGGCGTGCTGGCTCCGGGGGACTTCCTGCACCAAGCGGAAGACAATGGCAGCATTGAAGCCATTGACTGGCAAGTGTTCGAACAGGCCTTTCGCACGTTCTCCGCCATTGAGGACTTTCAAGGACTCTTGAGCGTGAACGTGGCGCCGCGACACTTTCGCGATGTCTCATTTGGCGCGCGAATGATGTCGCTCATTGGCGCCACTGGCATCCATCCAGCGCGTGTCTGCCTGGAGCTCACCGAAGGCGCATTGGTGGAAGACCCAGAGCGAACCAGCGAAACCTTGCATGCCTTGTCGGCTCAGGGAGTGTCGATTGCACTCGACGATTTTGGCACCGGCTACTCTTCGCTCGGCTATCTGCATCGTTTCCCGCTCAACGTGCTCAAGATTGACCGGAGTTTCGTTACGCCGCTGCACGAGGACGGCCCGGGTCAACGCGCCAAGGCTGAGGCGCTTGTCCGCGCAGTGCTCGCACTCGCCAGTGCGTTCGGCCTTGCGGTGATAGCAGAAGGCATTGAAACGGAGGCGCAGAAGGAAATCCTGATGACGCTTGGATGCCAAAGCGGGCAGGGCTATTTGCTCGGGCGGCCAGGCCCGGCACCTGTTTCGGATGGGGTATCCGGGGCCTGACTGCGTGTGCACGGGCGTGCTGCAGAACGCTACGGGAAGAGCGCGCTCCAGCTTAGGTTCGACGTAGCTGCTGACCATGCACCACCTTGTCTCGGACCGTGTGCGGCTGAAACACCTGTGTGGCTGCGCACTTTGACAAGCCCCAAGCCCAAGCCCAAGCCCAAGCCTCAGTGAATTTGGCTGACCTCAACTTTGCCGCCGAGTCTGCAGCGCATGGCGAAGCTGCTCCGCCAGCAAAAGCCGCGCTATCAAAAGTCCCGCCTTCAATCGATAATGATTCTCATCTACAATTTCGCAAACGTCTTTTGAAAGCCAGCCATGCGATCTTCGCTTGCACCCAAGTCGACTGAAATGTCTGAGCATCTCACCCTCTGCCGAAGTTATGGCGAGGTGCAAAACCGGTGCAGTCGCATCATGGCCGCGCAGTGCGCACAAGTGCAACGCTTAGAAGCCCAGGCGATCCGTTTGCAGGCGAAGGCTATCGTCCTGGAAACAAGGCTTGCATGGGCGCAGGCTGACCATCAATCGCACATCGCGCGCGCGGCGGCCTCGCCACGGCGAACCTTGCTTGATCGGTTGCAAGGGGTGGCCGCGTGTATGGGGGTCATGTTGGGTCAGTCTGCCTGCGTGCGATGGAGGCCGGCACGCGGCGGACCACGAAGCCGCGGCGGGTGATCCTCTTTTGCGCGTGCAACCCGTTGGTTCGGCCTCATCCGCGATTTCAAGCCTGCAACATGCCGACCCATTCATTGGCAGGTCGGCTGCCTCAGCTATGTCGCCCACTGGCTACAGCTTCTGACATCTCATGTTGGACACACTTGCCGTCATGCAGCCATAAAAAAACCCGCCTTAGCGGGTTTGTTCCGGGTTGCGGATTCACCCCGCGTGGAATTTCACCACCAGTGGAACAATGAGCAGCGCCACGATGTTGATGATCTTGATCAGCGGGTTGATGGCCGGGCCTGCCGTGTCCTTGTACGGGTCGCCCACGGTGTCGCCTGTCACGGCTGCCTTGTGCGCCTCGGAGCCTTTGCCGCCATGGTGGCCATCTTCAATGTACTTTTTCGCGTTGTCCCACGCGCCACCGCCGGTGCACATGGATATGGCCACGAACAGGCCGGTGACGATGGTGCCCATCAACAAGCCGCCAAGCGCCTTCGGTCCGAGCAGCAGTCCCACCAGAATCGGCACCACCACAGGCAACAGGCTGGGCACCACCATTTCCTTGATGGCAGCGCTCGTCAGCATGTCCACGGCTTTGCCGTATTCGGGCTTGGAGGTTCCTTCCATGATGCCGGGGATGTCTCGGAACTGTCGCCGCACTTCGACCACGACAGCGCCCGCCGCTCGGCCGACCGCTTCCATCGCCATGGCGCCAAACAGGTAGGGAATCAGCCCGCCGATAAACAGGCCGACGATCACCATCGGGTCCGACAAGTTGAAGGTGATGGCCTGACCGAAGCTTTCGAGCTTGTGGGTGTAGTCAGCAAACAGCACCAGCGATGCCAAGCCTGCTGAGCCGATGGCATAGCCTTTGGTCACAGCCTTGGTGGTGTTACCCACGGCATCCAGCGGGTCGGTCACGGCGCGCACTTCAGGCGGCATGTCGGCCATCTCGGCAATGCCGCCGGCGTTATCGGTGATGGGGCCGTAAGCGTCCAGTGCGACCACGATGCCGGCCATGCTGAGCATGGCGGTGGCGGC
>JBBSRE010000175.1:0-6314 GCA_038243365.1 Burkholderiales bacterium
ACAACCTGACCGTGCTGGGCGTGTGGCTGGTGGAAACCTACCGCAGTCAGTTTGCGCAGGAAATCACTGCAGGGGGCCTCGACCACCTCATCACGACGCTGCAATCGCGCCATCCGTCCAACCCTGCCAAGGGCTGATCGCCGTGACCCACCCGCTGGCACTTCCCGAGGTGCTCACGCTGCGTGAAGCAAGCAGCGTGCTTGACACTTTGCTCGCCGGCCTGGCTCAGCAGCCGGAGCAGGCGCAGATTCGTGTCAGCGCCAGCCCGCTGCGCAAGTTTGACTCCTCCGCATTGGCGGTGCTGCTCGAGTGTCGCCGTGCCGCCAGAGAGAGCGGCCGCGACTTCGGTGTCGACGACCTGCCGGCCGAGTTGCAAGGGTTGGCGACCGTTTACGGTGTGGCGTCTTTGGTTGGTTCGGCTCCAGCTTCAGCGCCAAGTTTGATACCCGACTCATCTGCCGCCATGGCTTGAAGCACGGCGCCGATCGCGCCGCCGAGTCCTGGCTGTCGCCGTCCGGCTTGCTTTCTGAAATTGCCCGGATGCCCCCATGCCGCGCCGCCTGAGTGCCATGGCATAAAATCATGGGCTCCCATGGCAGCCGTCTCCTTCCAGTCCGTCACCAAGACCTATCCCACTTCCAAAGGCCCCTTCCAGGCGCTGGACGCGGTGAGTCTGGACATTGAGCCGGGTGAATTTTTTGGCTTGCTGGGCCCCAATGGTGCCGGCAAGACCACCATGATCAGCATTCTGGCGGGCCTCACACGGGCCAGCGCCGGGCGC
The DNA here is from genome assembly GCA_038243365.1 of Burkholderiales bacterium. Lineage (GTDB taxonomy): Bacteria > Pseudomonadota > Gammaproteobacteria > Burkholderiales > Burkholderiaceae_C > Simplicispira. The sequence goes on from JBBSRE010000175.1 coordinate 782, forward strand.
GTGCTGGTGCATGGTGCCGATGTGCAGATCGATTACGCCCAGGCTCGCAGGCAACTTGGCGTGGTGCCGCAAGAACTGGTGTTTGACCCCTTCTTCAGTGTGCGCGAGGCGCTTCGTTTTCAGTCCGGCTACTTTGGCGTGCAGAACAACGACGACTGGATTGATGAGCTGCTGCAGAGCCTCGGCTTAGCGGACAAAGCCCAGTCCAACATGCGCCAGCTTTCTGGGGGCATGAAGCGACGCGTGCTGGTGGCCCAAGCCCTGGTGCACAAACCACCCATCATCGTCCTCGACGAGCCCACCGCTGGCGTGGACGTGGAACTGCGCCAGACGCTGTGGCAGTTCATCGCCAAACTCAACAAGCAGGGCAGCACGGTGCTGCTGACCACGCACTACCTGGAAGAAGCCGAGGCATTGTGCAACCGCATCGCCATGCTGCAGCGCGGCCGCGTGGTGGCGCTGGATCGCACCTCCGAATTGCTCAAGGCAGCGTCGGGCAATGTGCTGGTCTTCAAGACCGACGCTGCCCTGCCGCCCGCGTTGTTGCCGCATGCCCGCGTTACCGGGCGCGTGGTGCAGATGGTGGCGCAGGACGCGGACGCCGTGGAGCGCTACCTGGCGCAACTGCGTGAAGCGGGGGTCGACGTGCAGGACATCGAGATCCGGCGGGCCGACCTGGAAGACGTCTTTCTCAACGTGATGGCTGGCAACGCGCGCCCCGGCTGGGAATCGAAGGTGCCTAGCCTGCCCAAGGCTGAGGCGGCGACAAGCGTGAGCGCTGCATGACCGGCTGGCGCGCGCTTTTCTACAAGGAGATCCTGCGCTTCTGGAAGGTGGGTTTTCAGACCGTGTTGGCACCGGTGATCACGTCCATGCTGTACCTGCTGATCTTCGGCCATGTGCTGGAAGACCACGTCAAGGTGTACGACAGCATCAGCTACACCACGTTTCTGGTGCCTGGCCTGGTGATGATGAGCGTGCTGCAGAACTCTTTTGCCAACAGCTCGTCCAGCATGGTGCAGAGCAAAATCATGGGCAGCTTGGTGTTTCAGCTACTGACGCCGCTGTCGCCTTTGGCGTGGTTTGTGGCCTATGTCGGCTCTTCGGTGGTGCGCGGCCTGGCTGTGGGGCTGGGCGTGCTGGCTGTGTCGTTTTTCTTTGCTGCGCCGCAGTTTGTGGCGCCGCTGTGGATTTTGGTGTTTGCGGTGCTCGGCGCCACGCTGCTCGCGTCGCTGGGCATCATCGCCGGGCTGTGGGCCGACAAGTTCGATCAGATGGCCTCGTTCCAGAACTTCATCATCGTGCCGATGACATTTCTCTCGGGCGTGTTTTATTCGGTGGGCTCTCTGCCGCCGTTCTGGAAACAGGTCAGCCTGTTCAACCCGTTTTTCTACATGATTGACGGCTTCCGGCACGGGTTTTTTGGCCAGAGCGACGCGTCGCCGTGGCTGAGCCTGGCGATTGTTGGCAGCGCCTGCCTGTGCGTCAGTGCCCTGGCCATGCACCTGCTGCGCATCGGCTACAAAATCAGATCATGACGCGCCCCCCTGCGTCGCTTCGCGCCTTCCCCCCAGGGGGACGCCACCGGTGCGGCGGGGCGGCCCTTGCACGGTGGCCGCTGGTGTGGGCCGCGGCAGTTTCAGGCGTGGCGTGTAGCTATGAACCTCTTGGAGAAATCAAATGAATGCGGATCAACTGAAAGCCATCATCAGCGCGGAGCTGCCGTGTGAGCACATTGCGCTGGAGGGCGATGGCAGGCACTGGTTTGCCACCATTGTCTCGCCGGCGTTTGAAGGCAAGCGCCTCATTCAACGCCACAAGCAGGTGTACGACACGCTGGGCGGCAGGCTGGCCAGCGACGAAGTGCACGCGCTGTCCATGAAGACCTTCACCCCGACCGAATGGGCCGCGCAAGCCGCCACCTCTTGAAATGCTATTGTATTAATAGCTGTTAGCGCAATATGGATAAGCGCTAGAGCCACTTTTGGCCTGTATTTTTCCGAGACACGCACTGCATGGACAAGCTTTTGATTCGCGGCGGCCGCGCGCTGCACGGCGAAGTCGCCATCTCCGGCGCCAAGAATGCCGCGTTGCCTGAACTGTGCGCGGCGCTGCTGACGGCCGATCCGGTGGTGCTGGCCAATGTGCCGTGCTTGCAGGATGTCGCCACCATGCAGCGCCTGATCGCCAACATGGGCGTGTCCATCGAGCGTGCAGCTGATGGAACCATGCGCATTGACGCCAGCGGCCTGAACACGCCCGAGGCACCCTACGAGCTGGTGAAAACCATGCGCGCATCGGTGCTCGCGTTGGGTCCGCTGCTGGCGCGCTTTGGCGAGGCCACCGTGTCGCTGCCCGGCGGCTGCGCGATTGGTTCGCGCCCGGTGGATCAGCACATCAAGGGCATGACCGCCATGGGCGCCGACATCGTGGTCGAGCACGGCTACATGATCGCCCGCCTGCCCGCAGGCCGCACCCGACTCAAAGGCGCGCGTATTACCACCGACATGGTCACGGTCACGGGCACCGAGAACTTCCTCATGGCCGCGGCGCTGGCCGAAGGCGAGACGGTGCTGGAGAACGCGGCGCAGGAGCCCGAAGTGACCGACCTGGCCGAGATGTTGATCGCCATGGGCGCGCGCATTGAAGGCCACGGCACCAGCCGCATCACGATTCAGGGCGTCGAGCGCTTGAGCGGTTGTCACCACGCCGTGGTGCCTGACCGTATCGAGGCGGGTACGTTTCTATGCGCAGTGGCTGCCGCCGGTGGCGATGTCCTGCTGCGCCATGCGCGTGTCCAGCACCTGGACGCGGTGATCGAGAAGCTGCGTGAAGCAGGGGCTGAGGTCACCGCGGAGCAGGACGGCATCCGCTTGCGCAGCCCTGGGGCTGCGCAGCTGCGCGCGCAAGGGTTCCGAACCACCGAGTACCCTGGCTTTCCCACCGACATGCAGGCGCAGTTCATGGCACTCAACTGCGTGGCGCAAGGAACTGCGGCCGTGACCGAGACCATTTTTGAAAACCGCTACATGCACGTGGACGAGCTGCTTCGCCTGGGCGCGCGCATCCAGGTCGATGGCCGCGTGGCTGTCGTGGAAGGCCTGGCTGACAGTGGCACGCGGCTTTCCGGCGCTACCGTGATGGCGACCGATCTGCGCGCGTCGGCCAGCCTGGTCATCGCCGGCTTGGTGGCAGAGGGCGAGACCACGGTCGACCGCATCTATCACCTGGACCGAGGCTACGACTGCATGGAAGCCAAGCTGCGCGGCATTGGCGCTGACGTCGAAAGAATTTGATGGTCCCTCCGTTCGCTCACTTCATTCGTACCTTCGGCGAATCACCATGATTACCCTTGCCCTCTCCAAAGGCCGCATCTTTGACGAAATCATGCCGCTGCTCTCCAGTGCCGGCATCGAGGTGCTGGAAGACCCGGAAAAGTCGCGCAAGCTGATTTTGCCGACCAACCAGAGCGACGTGCGCGTGGTCATCGTGCGGGCAACCGACGTGCCCACCTATGTGCAATTTGGCGGTGCGGATATTGGAGTCTGCGGCAAGGACACCCTGATCGAGCACAGCGCCGAATGGGGCGGCACCGGGAGCGCGGGGCTCTACCTGCCGCTGGACCTGCGCATTGCGCGCTGCAGGGTGAGCGTCGCGGTGCGTGAGGGTTTTGATTACGCCCGAGCCGTGCAACCGGGCGGGCGCCTCAAAGTTGCTACCAAGTACACCGCGATTGCCCGCGATTTTTTCGCCAGCAAGGGCGTGCATGTGGACCTGATCAAGCTCTACGGCAGCATGGAGCTTGCACCGCTGACCGGCTTGGCGGATGCCATTGTCGACCTGGTTTCCACCGGAAACACGCTCAAGGCCAACCACTTGGTGGAGGTGGAACGCATCATGGACATCAGCTCCCACTTGGTGGTGAACCAGTCGGCGCTCAAGCTCAAGCAGGTGCCGCTGCGCCGCATCATTGATGCTTTTGCCACTGCCATTGGTCCCGAGACTGAATTGATACTATGAAATTCATAGCTGCTCCCGCAAGACTATCAAGCGCTGACGCCACTTTTGATGTGGATTTTGCGGCGCGCCTACATTGGTCGGCCGATCAAGATGCCGCCATTGAGCAGCGCGTCGCCGACATCCTGGCGGACGTGCAAAAGCGTGGCGATGCAGCGGTTTTGGAGTACACCGCTCGCTTCGATGGCCTCTCTGCGCCCGACATGGCGGCGCTGGAACTGACCCAGGCCGACTTCAAACGCGCGTTCGACGCCATCCCATCGGCTCAGCGCGATGCGCTGCAAGCGGCTGCGGCCCGTGTCCGGAAGTACCACGAGGCGCAAAAGAAAGCGTGTGGCGAGAGCTGGAGCTACCGGGATGACGAAGGCAGCTTGCTCGGCCAGAAAGTCACCCCGCTCGACCGTGTCGGCATTTACGTTCCGGGCGGCAAGGCGGCGTACCCGTCGAGTCTGCTGATGAACGCCATTCCTGCCCACGTGGCGGGCGTGCAGGAAATCATCATGGTGGTTCCCACGCCGGTGCGCGGCAGCGTTGCCACAGGGGGGTCGGGGCAGCAGGCTGCGTCCAGCCACGGCGAGCGCAATGAGCTGGTGCTGGCCGCTGCCTATGTGGCCGGTGTCACCCGCGCCTTCACCATCGGCGGTGCACAGGCCGTTGCAGCCCTGGCCTATGGCACGCAGACGGTGCCCAAGGTCGACAAGATCACCGGGCCCGGCAATGCCTACGTAGCCAGCGCCAAGAAGCGCGTCTTCGGCACCGTGGGCATTGACATGATTGCAGGCCCGAGCGAAATTTTGGTGCTGGCCGATGGCAGCACGCCGGCCGACTGGGTGGCGATGGATCTGTTTTCTCAGGCAGAGCACGATGAGCTGGCGCAGTCCATCTTGCTGTGCCCCGACGCGGCGTACATCGACGCGGTGCAAGCCGCCATGGAGCGCTTGTTGCCCACCATGCCGCGCGCCGAAATCATCGCCAAGAGTTTGAACGGCCGGGGCGCATTGATCCACACGCGCAGCATGGAGGAGGCCTGCGAGATTTCCAACCGCATTGCCCCGGAGCACTTGGAAATATCCAGCAGCAATCCTCACCAATGGGAGCCGCTGCTGCGCCACGCGGGCGCCATCTTCCTGGGCCAGTACACCTCTGAGAGCCTGGGTGACTATTGCGCCGGTCCAAACCACGTGCTGCCCACCAGCGGCACGGCGCGCTTCTCGTCTCCGCTGGGCGTCTACGACTTTCAAAAGCGCAGCAGTCTGATTGAAGTGAGCGAAGCGGGTGCACAGGTGCTGGGCCCTATCGCCGTGACTTTGGCTGAAGGCGAAGGGCTTCAGGCGCACGCAGAAGCAGCCAGGTTGCGTCTGAGTTGAAGACAAGCGATGACAATTTGCAGCGCGTGTCAGCCGATTTCCGACGCTTTCGCTATCGGCCTGCTCCGGTCGCTACCGGCGCCGTGATCTCCAGATACAACACTCGCCTGTGCTGCCAGAAAGTGCGCGGCTGTGTGTGGGAGGAAGAG
>JBBSRE010000176.1:0-6309 GCA_038243365.1 Burkholderiales bacterium
GATTCATCATTCGGATCAGGGCAGCCAATACACCAGCATCGCTTTTGGCAACCGGTGCCGGGAGATGGGCGTGCGCCCCTCCATGGGCAGCGTGTGCGACGCTTATGACAACGCCATGGCCGAAAGCTGTTTTGCCACTTTGGAGTGCGAGCTCATTGCCCGACGCAGCTGGAGGACCAAAACCGAGGCACGCCTGGCCGTATTCAGCTGGATCGAGAGCTGGTACAACCCGCACCGGCGCCACTCGGCCTTGAACTACCTCTCGCCTAATAACTTTGAAAGGAAACATCACGACGACAACACCGTCAACACCGAAACCCAGATAATCACTGAGCTTCAATGAGCAAGCTCGCAGTGTCCGTGGAAACGGGTCAACTCCATACCGACGCGCAGGCCGGCAAGCCGTGTATACCCAGATGCTGATGAAAATGAATTTAAAAAGCAGCGCCGTGACGGTTGCACCGGGGAAGATACTGGGTGCTGTTCAACAGCTACACGCCGCAGTGGATCGAGCGCTGGGAGGGCACGCTGGTCGCGCTTTTAAGCGTGGTCCCGTAACCTCAATAAGGCTATTGTGTCGATAGCTGCTGGCGCTCGTGAATAAAAGGCGGGAGGCCAGTTTTTTGGCTTGTGAATTCAGAACAATTCGGCGGGTGTTGCTTATTCATGGCGGATGAACTGCCGCCATGGCCCTCGCTCACTGCGGGGTAGCACATTTGAATTTACATAGGGCCTTGCTTGCTTCATAGTCTGTCTTTGGCGGCGACGTTGCCGCGTTGAACCCGCAATCAAGGACAGCTGTGACAGACCCCTCTCGCAAAACCATCCGCATCGGCGCCGGCGCTGGCTACTCCGGCGACCGCATTCCTCCCGCCGTTGAGCTGGCTGACAAAGGCGAGCTCGACTATCTGGTGTTTGAATGCCTGGCGGAGCGCACTATCGCCCTGGCGCAGCTGGAACGCAGCCAGGATGCCCGCCTCGGATTTGACCCCCTGCTACAGGACCGTATGGAAGCCGTGCTGCTGTCATGCGCCAGTCAGGGCGTGAAAATCATCACCAATATGGGCGCCGCCAATCCTCAGGCCGCAGGTGAAGAAGTCATGCGCATCGCGCGCGAGCTGGGCTTGAAACGCCTCAAGGTCGCGGTAGTGCACGGTGACGACGTGCTGGCACAACTGCATGCGCAGGAACTGACTATGATGGAAAGCGGCGCGCCGCTCAAGTCGTTGGGCGGCTCGGTGCTTTCGGCCAATGCGTATATCGGCGCTAAGGCCCTGGTGCAGGCTTTGGCGCGGGGCGCAGATGTGGTGGTTACTGGCCGTGTGGCTGATCCTGCGCTTTTTCTCGCACCGCTGATCCATGAATTTGGCTGGGACATGGGCGACTGGCAAAAGATGGGGCAGGGCACAGTGGTGGGCCATTTGCTCGAGTGCGGGGCTCAGATCACCGGAGGCTATTTCGCCGACCCCGGCTACCGCGATGTGCCCAACCTCGCCCGTCTGGGCTTTCCCATCGCCGAGGTATCGGCCGATGGCAGTGCCGTCATCACCAAGGTCCAGGGCTCGGGCGGCTGCGTCACCGTGGCCACCTGCACCGAGCAGTTGCTTTATGAAATTGAAAACCCTGCAAGCTATCTGCAGCCCGATGTGGTGGCGGATTTTTCCGGCGTCACCCTCACCCAGGTGGGGCCAGACCGGGTTCGCGTCGAAGGGGCCACCGGTCATCCGCGACCCGAGACACTAAAAGTTACGGTGGGCCACCGCGATGGCTTTATCGGCGAGGGGCAAATCTCCTACGCTGGCCCCGGCGCCGAAGCGCGCGGCAGATTGGCCCTGGAGGTTCTGCGCCAGCGGCTGGAGAGCTCGGGCATGGCAGCGTTGGACAGCCGTTATGAACTGATAGGTGTCAACGCCATCCATGGCGAACGTCTTTCCCGAGGCCATGCGCCTTATGAAGTTCGCGTGCGCGTGGCCCTGCGTGTCGCCACGCGAAAGGACGCCGAGAAGGTGTCCAACGAGGTTGAGGCGATGTACCTTAACGGCCCGGCCGGCGGTGGCGGTGTTACCAAGTCTGTCCGCGAGGTTATTGCGGCGGCGTCCACCCTGGTGCCGCGCGAGATGGTGCAGGCCGGGGTCACAACCATGGAGCTATAAAGCATGCTGCTCAGGGACATTGCCCACACTCGCACCGGAGACAAGGGAAACCGGTCCACCATTTCCGTCATTGCCTACGATCTCAAGGATTTCCCGACCATCGCGCGCTGCATCACTGCAGAACGTATGCGTAAATACTATGGCGACATAGTCAATGGCAATGTCGAGCGGTATGTGGTGCCGCAATTGGGTGCCTTAAACTTTGTTCTGCATGACGCGCTCGGGGGTGGCGTAACCCGCTCCCTGGCGCTTGACGCGCATGGCAAGTGCCTTGCTTCAGCCATTTTGGCCATGACCATTGACGAGACATGAGATTTTTTCAGCGTTTAATCTATAAGGAGACAAAAATATGAAGTGCAAGTCGATTCTTTTCTTGGCCCTGGCCAGCCTTTCTTTCACCGCTTTCGGCCAAACATATCCGAATAAGCCCATCAAGGCCATCGTACCTTTCGCGGCCGGCAGCGCCACCGACCAGATCGGCCGCGCCTTTGCGGCAACAATGTCGGAGACACTCGCGCAGCCTATCGTCGTGGAGAACAAGCCTGGCGTCAACGGCATGCTCGGTGCGGACGCCGTTGCCAAGTCGGCGCCAGACGGCTACACCATTCTCATCGGCACCAACAGCACTAATGCTGCCCTCAAGAGCCTGATGAAAACGCTGCCCTACAACCAAGACACTGCTTTCACACCGGTGGCCTACATGGGCTCGGTGCCATTGATCGTTGCCGTCAACAACGATGTGCCCGCCAAAACTCTGCGCGAGCTGGTGACCTTGGGCAAAACTAAAGCAGGCCACATCACCTCCGCCAGCGCTAGCACCTCGCAACTGGTTTCTTCGGAAATGCTGGCCAGCATGGCCGGCATTCAGTTCACCAGCGTGCCCTACAAAAGCGGCCCCGCCGCCATGACCGACCTGATCGGTGGGCAGGTGATGATGTTCACTGCCGACGTCGCGGTCATGTTGCCCCAGGTCAAGGGTGGCAAGATCCGCGGCCTGGCCGTGACATCGACCAAGCGTTCACCGGCGATCCCAGAACTGCCCACCGTCAACGAAGCCCTGGGTTTGAAGGACTATGAGCTGATCGCCTACTTCGCCGTGTACGCCCCAGCCGGCACGCCACCCGACATCGTGGCCAAACTCAATCAGGCCGTCAATGCCGCCGCGCAAAGCAAGGACATCCAGGAAAAATTCTCGGCCATCGGTTTCGCTGTTGAACCCGGCACGCCTGAAGCCTTGGCTCAGCGCAGCGTTGTGGAAACAGCCAAATGGGCCAAGGCGATCCGCGACGCGAAGATCGAGCCGCAGTAAGCCAAAACTGCTCTGGCGCTTGCAACCGACCACCGTGGGCGCGTCCGGCGCGCCGGCCAATTGCCCACGCATGAAGCGGCAGCGCAGCTGGCAGGCCCAGCCAGCGACACCCCAATGGCTCGGGATGTACCAGCCAAGGCGTGGCCGAATGCGCTGTGGCGTCTCAATAAGAGGCGAGCTCGGGCTTACCGTATTTTAAATTCCGAACTTTGAGACGACCCCAAGAGAACGCTAATGTCCATTTATCTCTGCGACGCTTGTGGAACGTCCTTTCCCGACAGCGAAACCGCGCCCGACAGCTGCCCGATCTGCGAGGATGAGCGTCAGTACGTCCCCGCCAGCGGGCAGTCTTGGACCAAGACCGAAAATCTTGCAGCGACCCATTCGAACCTTTGGAAACGGCATGAGCCGAACCTGTTCGAGATCAGAACCCAGCCCGGTTTTGGCATCGGCCAACGCGCGTTCCTTATCAGGACGCCTAAAGGCAACATCCTGTGGGATTGCATCGCCTTACTTGATCCAGCAACCGAAGACATCATCCATGGGCTTGGCGGCATCGACGCCATCGCCATCTCGCATCCGCATTACTACACCACGATGCAGGACTGGGCGCAGGTTTTTAATGCGCCTGTCCATCTTCATGTGCTCGACCGCGAATGGGTCATGAGGCCGAACGAGAAGCTTAAGTTTTGGGAGGGCAACAGTCTTGAGATCGGCGACGGTCTCACATTGCTACGGCTCGGTGGGCATTTCGCCGGTGGCACTGTTTTGCATTGGCGGGGGGGCGCAGAAGGCCGCGGTGTGTTACTCAGCGCAGACATCGTGCAAGTCGCCGCCGACAACAGCCGCGTGTCCTTCATGTGGAGCTACCCCAATATGCTGCCGCTCGCGGCAGCCACAGTGAGGCGCATGGGCAACGCGCTCGAGCCGTGGGACTTTGACCGAATTTATGGCGCCTTCAGTGGCAAGACCGTGCCTTCGGATGCCAAACAGGCCGTCAGACGATCCGTGTCGCGATATGTTGAACTGCTTGAGGGCAAACAGGCCTGAACCGGCACCAACCGCTGAAGTCGAGGTTTAAGACGCAGCGAAACGTAAAACTCAGTTAAGCAAGCCCTTGAGGTGGGGTATTTGCAAAGCCCGCAGTTCTCCGCAAGTGACCGCCTCGGGGACCTCAGGATGTGCAGAACTTTGTGTAAATGGACAATCCAACGCGGGCGCGAGCCTGCATGTCTATATGCACCGTGAAACTCAAAAGACACGACGTTCCTCAACAACTACTGTCCAACTTGCTAACCAAATTAAAGAAGGGGGGGCGGCGGAAAACTTGGACTACTTGGAGGTAGTTCATGTATTCATACGAAGACCGCATTCGAGCCGTCAAGCTTTATATAAAACTCGGCAAACGCACTGGCACGACCATTCGCAAGCTGGGGTGCCCAACAAAGAACGCGCTCAAGAGCTGGCATCGAGAATACGAACAGAGCCGCGATTTGCCGGCGGGCTATGTGCTTTTAAGGCCGAAGTATTCAGACGAGCAGAAGGAAGTGGCAGTCCAGCATTACCTCAACCATGATCGCTGCCTTGCTGGAACCCTGAAGGCACTGGGATACCCGTGCCGCGATACGCTCGCAGCCTGGGTCGATGAGTTGCATCCCGAAACGAGGAAACGCATTGTCGGCAAAGCGCGCATCGTGCCGCGCCCTCAAGCGCTAAAGCAGGCCGCCGTCACCGAGCTGTGCACCCGGCAGACAAGTGCGCAAGTCATTGCACAAAAGCTGGCCGTGAGCAGGCCGACGCTGTACCAATGGAAAAACCAATTACTGGGTACTGAGGCTCCCGCATCCATGAAACCCAACAACGATTCACCGCCTGATCCTGAGCGGGCAGAGCTGGAGCGGCAAGTCGAATCGCTTCGACGCGACGTCCGGCAACTGCAGCTTGAACACGACATCTTGAAGAAGGCCAATGAACTGTTAAAAAAAGGCCTGGGCGTCGACCTGCCGCTCCTGAGCAACCAGGAGAAGACCCGGCTGGTTGACGCCCTGAGAGACACCTACGCGCTGCCAGAGCTCTTCGCCGAACTTGATCTAGCCCGCAGTTCCTACTTTTATCATCGGGCACGGCTACGGCTCGCCGACAAGTATGCGGATGCGCGTCTTGCCATCACAGATGTCTTTGAGCGCAATCATCGCTGCTACGGTTATCGACGGTTACGGGCGGCATTGGGCAGGCACAAGTTCAGCCTCTCGGAGAAAGTCGTGCGGCGCTTGATGAAGCAGGAATGCTTGGTCGTTCCTGCTAAGAAGCGACGTAAGTACGCCTCCTATCTGGGAGAAATCAGCCCGGCACCAAGCAATCTCATCAACCGCGACTTCCAGGCTGCAGCACCGAATGAGAAGTGGCTCACTGACATCACGGAATTCCATATCCCGGCTGGCAAGGTGTACCTGTCGCCCATGATCGATTGCTTTGATGGCTTGGTTGTCAGCTGGACCATCGGCACGCGTCCGGACGCCGATCTCGTCAACACCATGCTGGATGCTGCCATCGAGACGGTGGCTAACAGCGATGACCGGCCCGTGGTCCACTCTGATCGCGGTGCGCACTATCGCTGGCCTGGCTGGCTCACCCGGATGGGCGATGCAAAGCTGATCCGCTCAATGTCGCGCAAGGGGTGTTCGCCAGATAATGCGGCCTGCGAGGGCTTCTTCGGGCGGCTGAAAACGGAGTTGTTTTACCCTCGAAACTGGCAGGCCACAACCATTGAACAATTCATTGAGGTCGTTGACGCTTACATCCGCTGGTACAACGAAAAGCGGATCAAAATATCCCTCGGCTCACTCA
>JBBSRE010000177.1:0-6246 GCA_038243365.1 Burkholderiales bacterium
AGGCTCCACCTGATCGCACGCAGGCCGAGAGCAGGGTTCAGCGAATCGTCCTTGCGACCGCGCTCTAACGGCTTGTCGGCACCGATGTCGAGCGTACGGATCGTCACCGGCAAGCCCTGCATCGCATCCACGGCTTCGCAGTAGGCTTGGAACTGCTCTTCTTCATCGGGCAGCTTGCCACTGCGCCCCATGAACAGAAATTCGGTGCGAAACAGGCCGACCCCCACGGCCCCGGCGCGAATCGCTGCCTTCCCGTCTGCCGGCAACTCGATATTCGCCAGCAGCTCGATCTTTTCACCGTCAATGGTGACGGCCGGCGTGTGCCGCAGGCGGTTCAGGCGCTCACGCTCGAGCTCAATCTGCCGTTGACGGAACCCGTACTCAGCCAGGATGATGGGTGAAGGATCGACGATCAACACGCCCGCGTCGCCGTCGATGATGACCCAGTCGTCCTGACGCACCAGCTGGCTCGCAGCGCGGGCGCCGACCACAGCCGGAATGTCCATGCTCCGGGCCACGATCGCGGTGTGCGAGGTTTTGCCGCCCACGTCCGTGACGAAACCGGCGAACACGCTTTTCTTGAACTGCAGCATGTCAGCGGGCGAAAGATCATGCGCCACCAGTACCAGCGGCACATCCAGGCTGTCGTCCAGCAGCACGTCCTGCTGGGTCTTGCGGCGCGGAACTGCCTGTGGCGGCGCGACCGGGTTGGCGACCCCTTTCATGTGCCGCAGGATGCGTTCGACGACCTGCTCCAGATCGGCTTTGCGCTCGCGCAGGTAGTCGTCCTCCATTTCGTCGAACTGACGGGCAATCAACTCGAGCTGCGTGGTCAGTGCCCACTCGGCGTTGTAGAGGCGCTCGGTGATCCAGTGCTTGACCCCCATGACCAGCATTTCGTCCTGCAGCAGCATCAGGTGCACGTCCAGCAAGGCGCCGAGCTCAGGAGGGGCGTCGCGCGGCATATCGACCTGCAGGCGGGTGAGTTCCTGGATCACGGCATTGCGACCGATGCGCACCCGCTCGATTTCGTCCTCGATCTGGTGCGCTTCCACAAAGTAATGGGCCACGTCCACACGGCTAGAACCCACCAGCACGGCGCGGCCAATGGCGATGCCGCGCGCCACCGCCAGTCCGGGGACCGAGAACGTCATGTGCGCAGCTCCGCCGTTTGAGCCGACCCGGCGCCTGAAGTCGTGTTGCTTGAGAGGAGCAGCACGGTTACTGACCCTCGCCAAACTTGTTGTCGATCAGCGCCACCAGCGCATCCATGGCTTCCTGCTCTTGCGGGCCATCGGTCTCGATATCGACCTCGGCGCCCATGCCAGCCGCCAGCATCATGACGCCCATGATGCTTTTGGCGTTGATGCGCCGATCGCCCCGGCTCATCCACACTTCGCACGAATACGATGCCGCAAGCTTGGTCAACTTGGCGGATGCGCGTGCATGCAGGCCCAGCTTGTTACTGATGGTCTTGCGGCTCTTGATCATGGGACTGGCAGGTCTGGTTGTGTGGTGGACGCACAGCCACCTGCATGACGCCCTGCGTACCACCCACTACGGCACGTTGCACCAACAGGTCCAGCGGTTCGTCGCGGTAGCTGACCACGCGCAGCAGCATGGGCAGGTTGGCGCCCGATACCAGCCGCGTGTGGGGCCGCCCTTCCACCAGACGCTGGGCAACGTTGCAAGGAGTGGCGCCAAACACGTCGGTCAACACCAAGGCCGGACGCCCGGGCATGGCACTCAGCAAGCCTTGCGCCCGCGCCAACGTCTGTTCTGGGGGCGTGTCGGCGGGTACGTCGATGGCCCGCAGCGAATCGGCGCAGTCCGGGAATACATGCAAAGCACACTCGCGCAGCGCGGCCGCGAGCGGGGCGTGGGCTATCAAGAGGATCAGCGTGTTCATGGCGGCAGTCGGGCGCTTGGCATTATCGCCCCGGCGCCTTGCGCTCGAACCAGCGCCAAGCGAGGACGTTGGCGATGAGGTACACCGACAGTGCGCCGCGGAACGCCGCGAGTTGTTCAAAACCTGCTGCGCCAAAAGCGTCCACTGCCAGGCCAATTCCCCACTGGAGCACAAAGACACCGGCGAACACCACCAAATTGAAGGCAGAGAGCGCACGCCCGGCGATACGCGCATCGAACGCCATGCCTACCGCTGGAAGCGCTAGCGCCATGAAGGTGCACGATACGCAATACAGCGCCCAGGCCCACGCGCCGGCTTTCGGCCCGAGCAACAGGATGGCCAGCATCACCAGAATCGGCAGCGGCAGCGCGCGTCCCATCAAGCGGTTGACGTCGATCCCGTGCTTCGCCATCCACGGCCCGGCGAAGCCCCAGCTCCAGAAAGCGCAGAGCATGGACATGTTGATCCAGAACAGACCTGTGGCCGCTTCCCCTGCCGTGTAGCCGGCGACTTCCTGCATCCAAGGGCCGGCCCACAGCGTCTGCATGGTCACCATGCCGCCGTAAGTGAAAAAGCCGATGGGGGCGATGCGCCGGAAGTACGGGTGGCGGAAGATGGCGCCATATCCCGTCGGCACGGTGCCGATGTCAGTGGCGATGCCGCTGATAACTGGCCTGCCGGATGTGTTGTCCTCGGGGGCGTGCGTTGACCAGCCCGGCACGCTACGGGCTATCCATGCCGCAGAGAGCATGATGAGCACCGCGATCACCCAGAACAACCCACGCCAGCCCAGCGTAGGGAGCAGCCACTGAACCGGTAAGGTGGAGGCCACCATGCCCAGCGAGCCGGTCATCAGCATCCACGAGTTCGCGCGCAACTGCACGGCCGGTGTGTACCAGCGTCGGTAGCCGGTCAGCGGCGCCATCAAGCACGCGCTCACGCCTGCGCCGAAAAGCACGCGGCCGAGCAGCAGGCCGGCGAAGCCGTTCGCCAGCGCGAACACCGCACAGCCAGCCACCGCCATCGCAAGGAACGCCAGCAGGATATTGCGCGGCCCGTAACGGTCCAGCCAACGGCCCAGCGGAAGCTGGGTGGCGGCGAACCCGAAGAAGAAGCCGCCCGACAGCAGCCCCAGATCCCCCGCGCTCAGCGAGAAAGCAGATGACAGCGTGGGCGCCAACGTGGCAGTCACTGCGCGTAGCAGCGCCGAGAGAAAATATGCGCCGGCAAACGGCAGAAACACCCACACCGCGGCGCGGCGCGAGAGCAGACTCACTGGAGCGAGATGCCGTTGAAGAACACGTCCGCCACACCCTGCGTAAGCTCAGGCCCGTAGGCAATGATGTGGCAGGCACGCACCGCATCCCCCTGCAAGCGCGAAAACCAGCCCGCTTCCAGATGCATGGAACCACCGCCCGGCATGAGTCCGGTAGCGTTGGTGCGCAGAGATTGGGGCAGGCCCAACGCTCCTGCGGGCTGGAAGGCCTTGTCGTGGAGATCACGTGCCTGCGCCGCAGCAAGCACCGCTGCGCGCCAGTGCGTCAACGTCATGCCGGCTCGCTCGGGCTGCGTCAACGTGGCGCATGCCACAGCATAGGTGGTGCCGCCAGCATCACAGCCTTGCATGGTGACTGAAAGCTCTGTGCCCGCCAGTTCGACCGATCGCTCGGCACGCTCTGGCTTGCACGGCATGCTCACCTGCAGACCCAGTGCCGGGAGCGGCATGGTGCGCCACTCCTGCGCAGGGGAACAGGCTGCGAGTACGGTAGCCAACAGGCAGGCGGAAAGAAAACGCTGGGTAGGCATGGGCGAATTATGGACAGGCCCGTCACGGCGCTGGGAAGTGAGGCGCGGAGCGGTTTCAATTCACCGCGCTCCTGGGCGTGGCGGCGGCAGTTGGGCTGAACTGGAAAAATGCCAACTGCACCTTGGAACCGTGGGGTCAAACGCGTCTCTCAGGGTGGGGCGGCCGACACATGTCGCACAATCACAGTCACTCTTTCGACTTTCTACCAAGCTCTTCTGAGCTTCTCCGAGGGCACCATGCGCCATAAAACCATCTGGGCGGCCACCACGGCTGCGGCGTTTGCCGCATTGGCGGTCTGGCTTTTCTTGGGCACGTCGCCCTCCCCGGCGCCAGATTCAAAATTCGTCCTGCTAGACGCCAGTCAGCGCACTACCGCAGACCTCAAGGGCAGGGTGACGCTGGTGAACTTCTGGGCTACGAGTTGCACCACCTGCGTGGCCGAGATGCCCGAGCTGGTTGCCACACACCAGAAATACCACGCCCGCGGATACGACACGCTGGCCGTGGCCATGCAATACGACCCGCCGAGCTACGTGGTGAACTTCGTTGAATCGCGCAAGCTACCGTTTCAGGTGGCGATCGACAACACCGGTTCGATAGCCAAAGCCTGGGGTGATGTGCAACTCACCCCAACGACCTACATCGTGAACAAGCGCGGCGAGATCGTGAAGACCTATGTGGGCGCCCCTCAGTTCGATGAGCTGCACCGACTCATCGAATCATTGCTGGCAGAGACCTGACCACACAATTGTTGGTTCAATTAGCCTCCAGGGCAGGGCGGCCTCAATTCTGAAGTGCAACACACTACTGAATTGAAAGGACAGCGATGCCAAAGACGAGCTACCAACAACTGAGCGAGGGCGAGCGCCACGCCATCTCCCTTGGCCTACAGCAAGGGATGACACAAAGAGCCATCGCCCGGGCGCTGGGGCGCAGCCCCTCCACCGTCTCCCGCGAATGCCTGCGCAATGCTGGGGCCAATGGCTACGCATCGCACTACGCCCATCAACGCTGCGAGCGGCGCAGGCGCTTTGCTCGGCCACTGCCCAAGCTGCACCGTGATGGCTCCTTGTTCACGCGCATGCGCTCCTATCTGCTCCAATGGTGGTCGCCCCAGCAAATCTCCCGCGAGTTCAAGCGGCTTCACCCTCACGACAAAAGCCAGCACGTGTCACACGAGCTCATCTACACCTGCCTGTACGCTCAGCCCCGCGGAGCGCTCAAGAGAGAATTAATCGCGTGCCTTCGCATGAGCCACGCCCAGCGTTGGCCCCGCTCCAAGGGACAGGATCGGCGGCGTGAGACAGCTGACCTGCTGAGCATTCATGTGCGACCCCCCGAAGTGCACGATCGCCAGCTACCGGGCCACTGGGAGGGAGACCTCATCAAAGGCGAGGAAAACGCGAGCGCCATTGGCACGCTAGTGGAGCGCACTACGCGTCTTGTCGTACTGGTCAAACTGCCCCATCCCAATCCAGCGACAGCTGCCCATGTGCTGCAGGCCTTTAGCGACAAGCTCAATGCAATCGCCCAGCCGATGCGGCGCAGCCTGACGTATGACCGGGGCAGTGAGATGGCCCGGCACAAGGAGCTGAGCGAGAACACGGGCATGCAGGTGTACTTCTGTGACCCTTACAGCCCTTGGCAGCGCGGCTCCAACGAGAACACGAACGGGCTGCTGCGTCAGTACTTTCCTAAAGGAATCGACCTGAGTGGCTACAGCCAGGAGCAGCTTGATGCGGTGGCGGATCAGCTCAATGGGCGCCCGAGGATGACTCTGGGGTGGCGCAAACCGATTGAGGTTTACGCAGAGCACCTGGCCAGACTAAGTGTTCAGCCTGACTCGGTGCATTGAATGAATGTTGCACTTGGGGTTGAAACCGCCCAGGCGTATAAAGCGTGCGAAGCTCCTTTTTTCATAGCATTTACTTGGCACGGTAGTTGTCATGACAGGCCTTGCAGGTCTGCGCCGTATTACCGAATGCTGTCTTGAGCTTGCCCAGATCCCCGGTTTTTGCCGCTGCTGCCAGCGCTACGGTCTCTGCCTGCATCTTTTCGGAATGCTCCTGGAACTTGGCCTGCTCGCTCCAGATTTCGGGCTTGGCCTTGGTGTCATGGCCTTTCTCAGTGCCGGGGCCAAAAGCGGCCCACGGCAACTTAGCCATGGTGGCGACGATGTCCGCGTTGTTTTGTGCAGTCTTCGCGTCAAACGGGATCTTGCCGTTGGCCATGGCGCCGATGCGACCGAAATGCTGGCCCATGACGAAAAACGCGCTCTGGCGATATTCGATGGCGTCTTCCGTTTTCTGAAATTGAGCCGCTGCGGGCAATGCGAAAGCTGTCGCGCTGACGGACAGCAACAGGCAGGCAAGTGTTTTCATAGAGGCATCTTTCGCCGTGGGACGTCGGTTGGGAGAGTGCAAGTATCGCCGGACCTCATCGTCGCCCAGAAGCTGTGACAATTCCAGAGTGTTTCACTCTTGCTTTCGGACAGCGCGCGTTGCGCGGGTGGCTGGCGAGCATCCGAAGG
>JBBSRE010000178.1:0-6194 GCA_038243365.1 Burkholderiales bacterium
AGATCGACCACGGCAGTGCGCACTTGGGGCAGAGCAGAAATGCGAGAAGCATCCATGCCAGCCTGCTCGGTACGGATGGCCTCGGTCACGTTTTCGGTGAGATTCTCGGCGCCCAGCAGCACGTCGGCATGGTCGAAGCGCAGGCGCATGTCGCGCGCGAGGGCGGCCAGGGATACCTCGTTCTCAGGTGCAATCTCGATGCCGGCCCGGCGCGCGGCCAGGCCCGCCACCCGGTAGATGGAGCCTGAATCGAGCAGGTGGTAGCCCAAAGCGTGGGCCACACGCGCAGCGATGGTGCCTTTGCCGGACGCCGTCGGCCCGTCGACACAGATGACGGGTACGCCGGTCTGTGCGGGTTGCACCACCGAGAACAGGGCTTCGAAATAATCCGGGAAGGTCTTGGCGACGCAGCGCGGGTCTTCGATCCGCACTGCCAAGCCTGCCGGGTTGAACGCCGCGAGTGAGAAACACATCGCTACGCGGTGATCGTCATAGGTGTGGATGGATGCGGCGCGCCATGGAGAAGGCGCCCCCACGCTCCCCGCTGCGCGTGGTTCGCTGCCCCCTGAGGGGTTTGCCCCGCCTTGGTGCGGCCCGGCGGCGGCGGCGCCCGGCGGCGTGATGCGCAGGAAATCCTGCCCCTCGTCCACGCTGGCACCCAGTTTGCGCAGCTCGGTAGCCATGGCGGCGATGCGGTCGGTTTCCTTTACTCGCCAGCTGGCGATGTTGCGCAGCGTGGTCGGGCCGCTGGCGTACAGCGCCATGACCGCCAACGTCATGGCCGCATCGGGAATGTGGTTGCAGTCGAGATCGATGGGCCTGAGCGGCCACGCACCGCGCTCCACCTGCAGCCAGTTCGGTCCGCCGGTGATCTGAGCGCCCATGGCCCGGGCGGCGTCGACGAAACGGATGTCGCCCTGAATAGAATCGAGACCTACACCGTCAATTCTGATGCCTTTTTGGCCTGTAGCGCTCTCTGCTATTGCGCCAAGCGCTATGAAATAACTAGCAGACGATGCGTCAGCTTCCACATGGATATCGCCGGGGGAGCGATACGCGCTGCCCGTGGGAATGATGAAGCGCTGCCATCCTTCGTTGCGTACCTCAATGCCAAAGCGCGCTAACAAGGAGAGCGTGATGGCGATGTAGGGCTTGGAAATCAGCTCGCCCACCACGTCGATGACCACGTCATGCTTGCCGGCGGCCAACGGCAGCGCCATCAGCAAGGCGGTGAGGAACTGGCTGGAGACATCGCCGCGTACGCGCACCGGCTCGCTGAGGTTGAGTGTCGGCGCGCCAGCAGCGTGAGCGATGCGCAGTGGCGGGTAGCCCTCGTTCTGCAAATAGTCGATCTGGCAGCCCAGCTGCCTCAGCGCATCAACGAGGTCACCGATGGGGCGCTCGCGCATGCGGGCCACGCCGTCAAGCGTGAATTCGCCCCCTAGCAAAGCCAGTGCGGCAGTGAGCGGGCGCATGGCGGTGCCGGCATTCCCGAGGAACAGTTCGGTCGGGCTCCCGCTGCGCGCAGCCACTCCCATGCCGGTGATGCGGGTCTCTGCAGCCGTCTGCGCGACGCTGCAGCCCATCGCGCGAAGCGCTTGCAGCATTACGCGGGTGTCGTCCGAATCGAGCAGATCGTGAACCGTCGTGGTGCCACTGCTCAGCGCCGCCAGCAACAGCACGCGATTCGAAATGCTCTTGGAGCCGGGCAGCTGCACGCTGCCGCCCGCAGAGGCGAGGGCAGGGATATCGAGAAATGCGGTGGAGTACATTGGTAAAGTTTGTCCAGTGCGAGCGTGTCTACGGTCAGAGGCCTATGCAACCGGCGCGCCGCAATGAGCAGTGCACCCGTGGAACTGGCTCCGCCAGGCCACAGGGTGCGTCCCCCTCAGGGGGAAGACGCCGCAGGCGACTCAGGGGGGCTACTTCCTCACTGCGCCCATGCGCCAATGGGATCGGGTTCCACTGGCGAGCGTCAGCATGTCCTCCAGCGCCTGCGCATTGCCGCTCTGCATGGCCGTTTCCAGTTCCTGAAGCGCCTGCCGGAACAGTCGTGACTGGTCGAGGATGTCTTCCCGGTTGGCCAGCAGCACATCCCGCCACATCTTGGGATCGCTCCCGGCGATGCGTGTGAAATCACGAAAACCGGGGCCGGCCAGCGAGAGAAAGGAATCCGCCTGCGGCTGGCCCAGGATGCTCTTGACCAGTGAAAACGCCAGGAGATGGGGCAAATGGCTGACCGCTGCAAACGCCTCGTCGTGTGATTCTGGCGACATGCTGGTCACGCGGCTGCCCAATGCCGTCCACACTTCTTCGGCTTTTTTCAATTGAACGGTGAAGGTGCGCTCGGTAGGAGTGAGGATGACCTGCCGGCCACTGTAGAGCTCGGCATCTGCGTGCTCCACGCCCGAGACTTCGCGGCCGGTGATCGGGTGGGTCGGCACAAAAGGACCTACTTGGTTGCGCAGCGCACGGCGCGCTGCCTGCACCACGTCAGCCTTGGTGGAGCCCACATCCATGATGAGCATCTGCGGCGTTACCAGATGCTTGATCGCCTTCAACGTGGCTTCGGTGGCCGAGACCGGCACCGCCAGCAGCACGATATCGGCGCCGGCAACAGCGAGCAGGGCCGAAGGCGCTTCCACGTCGATCACCCCGAGTTGGCGGGCGCGGTCCGTGGTGGAGGGCGACTTGCTGTAGCCCACCACGCGTTTGACCAGGCCGGCGCGCTTGAGCGCCAGTGCGAACGAGCCGCCCATCAGGCCGCAGCCGATCAGGCCAAGCTGTTCAAACATGGGTGTACTCATGGCGAAAATTTGTCAGCCGTTCGCGCTCAGGGCGCGACGGGGTAGGTGCCCAGCACTTTGTAGAAGGCACTCAAACTGCGCAGCTCGGCCAGCGCCGCCGCCACGTGGGGCTGCTGCGGGTGACCATCGATGTCGATGTAGAAGTAGTACTCCCACTGGCCGGTGCGGGCCGGGCGCGATTCAAAGCGCGTCATCGACACGCCGTGCGTCTTGAGTGGCACCAGCAGATCGTGCACCGCGCCGGGCCTGTTGGGCACCGAAATGATCAAGCTGGTGCAGTCGTGCGCTGATGGCGGTGGCGTCTCCAGCGTCTGCGGAAGGCAGATGACGGCAAACCGGGTGCGGTTGTAGGCGTCGTCCTGGATCGCATGCGCCACAAAATACAAGCCGAATTGACTAGCAGCGCGCTCGCTGGCCAGGGCGGCCCACGCAGGGTTGGTAGCAGCAAGCCGCGCGCCTTCTGCATTACTAGAAACCGGACGGCGCTCCGCGTGTGGCAGGTGCTTGGACAGCCAAGCCTGGCACTGTGCCAGTGCCTGCGGATGTGCCAGCACCGCTTCGATGCCGTCAAGTTCTGGTTGTTTGCGCAGCAGGTTGTGCCGCACCAGCAAGCTGACTTCGCCCACTACGTGCGTGGGCGTGTGCAGGAACAGATCGAGCGAACGGGTCACCACCCCTTCAACCGAATTCTCCACGCCCACCACGCCAAACTGGGCGCTGCCAGACGCCGTGGCGTGGAACACCTCGTCGAAATTGGCGCAATAGACGATGTCGGCTGCGCCGCCAAAAAATTCAATCGCCGCCTGCTCACAGAACGTGCCTGCAGGCCCCAGCACCGCCACCCGTTGTGGCGATTCAAGCGCCAGACAAGCCGACATGATTTCGCGCCACACGGCGGAAACATGGCCGCTGCGCAAGGGACCGGGGTTGCTCTGCACAATCTTCTCGATCACCTGCGCCACGCGATCAGGGCGGAAGAACGGCGTGCCTTCGCGCTTTTTGAGTTCGCCCACGCGCTCGGCCACCAGTGCGCGTTGGTTCAGCAGCGTCAGCAATTGCTGGTCGATATTGTCGATCTGCACTCGCAGGCTCGCCAGATCAGGCGACGCGACCACGTTGCCGGTGGGGTGCTGAGAGGATGTTTCGGCGGGAGCGCGGGGCGGCAGGGGTGTGGAGGCAGGGGAGCTCATGCGCGGGTTTTCTCAAATTCTCGCATGTAGTCCACCAGCGCCTGAACGCCGGCCAGTGGCATGGCGTTATAAATGCTGGCGCGCATGCCGCCTACCGACTTGTGGCCTTTGAGCTGCAGCATGCCGCGCTCGCGCGCACCCGCCAAGAAGGCGTCGTTCAGCGACTCGTCGCGCAGGAAGAACGGCACGTTCATGCGCGAGCGGCAGTTGGGCATGACTTTATTGAGGTACAGCTCGGAGCCATCAATGGCACCGTACAACAGTTCCGCCTTGGCAATGTTGCGGCGCTCCATGGCGGCGATGCCATGCGCTTCGCCTTCTGTTTGCTGCGCCAGCCAGTCGAAAGTGAGACCGGCCATGTAGATGCCCCAAGTAGGCGGGGTGTTGTACATGGAGTCGTTGTCGGCTACCAATTTGTAGTCGAAAGCGCTGGGGCACACCGGCAAGGCATGGCCGATCAGGTCTTCACGAACCACCACCAGCGTGAGTCCGGCCGGACCGATGTTCTTTTGTGCGCCACCGAAGGCCAGGCCGACGCGCGACCAATCGACCGGGCGTGATGCCACATGCGAAGAAAAATCGATCACCAGCGGCGCATCGCAGCCTAGCGCCCTCAGGTCGGGGAGCTCATGGAATTCAACGCCATTGATGGTTTCGTTGCTGCAGATATGCAGGTAGCTGGCGCCGACGCTTGGCGTCCAAGTAGCCGGGTTGGGCAGGGTAGTGAAACCGCTTTGCTCGCCTGACGCAATCACATTGACGCCCGACGCGTACTTACGAGCTTCCTTTTGCGATTTCTGGCTCCAGCTCCCCGTGACCACAAAGTCCACCTCAGCAGCGCGTGAGAGGTTCAGCGGAACAATGGCGTTCTCGCCCAAACCGCCGCCCTGCATGAAGAGGATCTTGAACTGCGGCGGTATCGCCATCAGACTGCGAAAGCCCGCCTCGGCGGCTTGGTAAATCGACAGAAATTCCTTGCCGCGATGGCTCATCTCCATCACGCCCATGCCGCTGCCATGCCAGTCGAGCATCTCGTCTGCCGCACGCTGGAGAACCGCTTCGGGAATGGCGGCCGGGCCTGCAGAGAAATTGTAGGGGCGTTGCATCGGAAAAATTTAATGAAATAGAGCTTTATTGCTTGCTGAGTAAGCGCTAGTAGCTATAAAAATAGGAGTGTGATGCCGAACCTGATGTCCCGACGTTCAGGATGCGCACCGCATTCAGACGCCCCGCTCAGCAGCACCTCAGTCGGCCCCGCCATCTTCGGGCGGAGCGTCGGCTGCGCTGTCCAAATCCGACAGCGTACCGTCCTCTGCATCGATGTCAGCCACCTGCGCGTCGTTTTCCACGATGCGCTGCAGGCCGATCAGCTGAGCACCTTCGTCCAGAGCGATCAGCGTCACGCCCTGGGTCGCCCGGCCGAGCTCACGGATTTCTGCGACCCGGGTGCGCACCAGCACGCCCTTGTCGGTGATCAGCATGATTTCATCGTCGCCACGCACCAGCGTGGCTGCAACCACCTTGCCGTTGCGCTCGGTCTGCTGAATCGCGATCATGCCCTTGGTACCCCGGCCATGGCGCGTGTATTCGGTGATGCCAGTGCGCTTGCCATAGCCATTTTCAGTGGCGGTGAGCACGCTCTGGCTCTCGTCTTCGGCCACCAGCATGGCAATCACGCTCTGGCCTTCTTCCAGCATCATGCCGCGCACCCCGCGGGCTTGGCGGCCCAGCGGGCGCACATCGTTTTCGTCGAAACGCACGGCTTTGCTGCCATCTGAGAACAGCATCACGTCGTGCTGGCCATCGGTCAGTGCGGCACCGATAAGGTAGTCACCTTCGTCCAGGTTCACCGCGATGATGCCGCCCTTGCGCGGGTGGGAAAAATCGTCCAGCGCCGTCTTCTTCACGGTGCCCATGCTGGTGGCCATGAACACGTAATGATCAGCCGGAAAAGTACGCATGTCACCAGTCAACGGCAGCACGACATTGATCTTCTCGCCTTCCTGCAACGGGAACATGTTGACGATGGGCCGCCCGCGCGATCCGCGCGATCCGGCCGGCACTTCCCAGACCTTGAGCCAGTAGAGCCGGCCGCGGTTGGAAAAACACAAGATGTAATCGTGCGTGTTGGCAATGAAGAGCTGATCGATCCAGTCGTCTTCCTTGGTTTGCGTGGCCTGCTTGCCGCGACCACCGC
>JBBSRE010000179.1:0-6190 GCA_038243365.1 Burkholderiales bacterium
GCCAGATTGGCGGTGCATTCGACGATGACGCATGGCCTGACACGGGCTTCCATATCAAAGAGAACGTGAGAACGAAGCGCAATCGGGGCTCGCTCGTGTCCTACGCTTTTGCCCTGTGCCGCCTTACGCGGGCTGGTGAATCTCCAATGCACCCTTTAAAACCGTTTCGTAAACTTCAGAAAGGGTCGCCCATGGCAACCGATGCGAATTCACGAGGCACTGACAGTGCCAAACAAGCGTCGACGACGCTGCACGATGCAGCCGACGATTTCAAAGCGTCCGCCGGCGACATGCTGGATGAAGCTAAAAACACCGCCCGCTCGCGCTTAAATGAGCAAAAAGACGTGGCAGCGGACGGCATCGACCGTCTGGCAGATTCGTTGCGGCAGAACACCGACTCGGATAATGGGTCCGGGCAACGCGATCCACTTGGCGGGATCGCCGACTCCGCTGCACAAGGGCTGGAACGCTTGTCGCACACCCTGCGAAACAAGGATGTGGGCGACATGGTGCGAGACGTGGAATCGTTCGCGCGCAGCCAGCCCATCGCGTTTTTCGGATTGGCGGTGGCCAGCGGATTTCTCGCGGTGCGCTTTTTGAAGTCCAGCGAGCGCTCGGACGACAGCCGCAGTTCTTCACGCAATAACCAGCTCGTTCCAGCCACTCGGACTACCCAGGAGGACGCATGGAAAACACGATGAATGACAAACAGTGGTCGGCGGACGCCGAAACGCCTCACGCGGATGATGCAATGCGCCACCGCAACGACACACGCAGATTCGCGTCCGAGTCGTTGGGGGGGCTGATATCTGATCTATGGCGGCATTCCACTTCCTTGGTGCAAGGTGAGGTGGACTTGGCCAAAGCTGAGATGTCCGAAAAGCTCACGCAGGTCATGGTGAGCATCGGGGCGATCGCGGTGGGCGGAGCGGTGCTGTTTGCTGGCTTCATCGTGCTGCTGTTGGCATGCGTGAATGCGCTCATTCCGTTGTTGCCGATCGATATTGCCGCTTGGGCTGCTCCCACCATCGTCGGCCTGGTGGTGATCGTGATCGGTTTCGTCTTGGCGGCGGCCGGTCTTAAGGCCCTACAGGCCCATAACCTCACGCCCAAGCGCTCGGTTGAGTCGCTGCGGCGCGACAAAGAAATGGTCAAGGAGCACGTATGAGCAGCAATGACAACAACCGAAGCCCGTCCGAGATTCAGTCGGATATCCGACATACGCGTGGCGACCTTGATCGAACGTTAAGCGCACTCGAACGTCGTTTAGAGCCGCGCCAGCTGGTCGACCAAGGCGTGAACTATCTGCGCGACCACGGGGCCACGCAGTACGTGCAGAACCTGAGCCAGGCAGCCAAGGAACAGCCACTGCCACTTGCACTCGTCGGTGTCGGGCTGGTATGGCTAATGGTGACCGGGCGACAGCAGACGCACAAAGGATCGACCTACAAAGTGGGCAGTGGCTTTTCGACCAAGACCAAGGTCCGGTCTGCGGTGGATGGCGCAATGGATCGTACCGGGGAGCTTGCTGCGGATGCTCGTCAGGCCGCTGCCGACGTGAAGGATCGCGTGGCCGAAGCGGGCACTCACGCTGCCGACTCGGTGCGCGAAGCTGCAGATTCAGTTCGGGGCGCGACGCGGCAAACCGCGCAGGCCCTGAGCGATGCTGCTGCCACGGCCCGCGAACGCGCGCACCGCTTAGGCGATGCGACGCGAGAGAAGGTCGACCGGGTACGCAATACCTATGATGATTTGGTCAACGAGCAACCATTGGCACTGGGCGCCATCGGCCTGGCGGTCGGCGTGCTGCTGGCCTCTGCGGCGCCCCGCACCCGCCAGGAGGATGAGTGGATGGGAAGTGCCAGTGATCACGTGACTGACGAAGCGCGCGATGCCGCACTGGATCAGGTCGAGACGGTCAAGGCGGCGGTGGTTGCTGCGAAAGACGCAGCCGTTGATACGTTGGGGTCGTCTTCTGAAGACGCGAGGGCATCGACACCAGCGAATGAGTCGTCGGAGCAGCAAGATTCGGACACTGGGTCGAAGTCGGCAAACCAGTCTGCATCAGCATCGACACCAGAGTCACCCTCGAGCGCAACCGGCGCCCCGTCAACGTCATCTGGTTCATCTGGCTCAACTGGCTCAACTGGCAGTCGTGCTACCACTAGCCCGTCCCCTCGTTCCTCGACATCCACGCCTTTGTCCAAATGAAGACTTGGACGGCCCAGCATCGACGAGCGTAAAGACCTTGGGCCGTTCAGAACCATGCGGGAGCCACCAGTGAGGCGGTAGGTGTTCAAGCTTACATGGCCGACCTCGTCGACGATGTAGCGGGATTGGCCGGCGACAACGGTCAGAGAACCAATGACGCAAAGCAGCACTGCGGGCCAAGACATTTACCTTAAATTGCCGACGCTTCGCGCTCCTGCGCGAAGCGTCGGCTTGCTCGCACCCGCCCGCAATGACCGCTTAAAGCCGCTCTTTGATGTACGACGGCCGGTCCATGTCCACGATTTCTACGCTGAGCTGCACCAGCATGCCTTCAGGCTTGGGGGTGCGCTTGCGCAGCACGGCAGCCACGCGTTCTGCCAGATCGGCCTTGGCTTCCGGCGTGCGGCCGGACAGCAGGCGCAGCTGGGCGTGTACGAAGGCGCGTGGGCCGTTTTCGGTTCCTACTGAAAAGCTGGTTTGGGAAATGAAGCGGGTTTTGAGATCCGTCTCGGCCTGCACTTCGGGGCTCGCGCAGACGGCTTCGTTTAACTCGGCCAGCGCCTTGCGCTCAGGGAACGGCGCCAGGTTGGCGGAATATTCGACGATGAGGTGCGGCATGGCGGGCTCTCGGGTAATCGTGGGGAAGACAAATGGGCGGGCGTTCAACAATCGCGTAGTTCAGAGCGTCACCGGCGGCACCAGGATCGTGGGCGCTGCCGGCGCAGCCATCTCGGGGTAATCGCGGCTGTAGTGCAGGCCGCGGCTCTCGCGGCGCACTTGCGCGGAGCGCACGATGAGCTCGGCCACCTGCACCAGGTTGCGCAGTTCCAGCAGGTCCCGCGTGACATGGAAGTTGGCGTAGAACTCGTCGATTTCGGCGAGCAGCAAGTTGATGCGGTGGGTAGCGCGCTCCAGCCGTTTGTTGGTGCGCACGATGCCCACGTAATCCCACATGAAGCGGCGCAGTTCGTCCCAGTTGTGCGAGATGACCACGCATTCGTCTGGGTCGGTCACGCGGCTGTCGTCCCAGCGCGGCAGCGCCGGGATCGGCGTGCTTGGCGCGCCGGAAATGTACTGTGCGGCGGCGCGGGCAAACACCATGCACTCGAGCAGCGAATTGCTGGCCAGGCGGTTGGCGCCATGGAGGCCAGTGCACGCCACTTCCCCCACGGCGTACAGGCCAGGCAGGTCGGTGCGGCCTGAGAGATCGGTCAGTACACCGCCGCAGGTGAAGTGCGCCGTGGGCACCACAGGAATCGGCTCTTTGGTGATGTCGATGCCCAGCTCAAGACAGTGCGCCAGGATGTTGGGAAAGTGCTCGTGCAGGAATTCTGGGCTCTGGTGCGAGATGTCGAGCAGCACGCAGTCAAGGCCATGCTTTTTCATCTCGAAGTCGATCGCGCGGGCGACCACGTCCCGCGGCGCCAGTTCGGCGCGCTCGTCGTGGTCCAGCATGAAGCGCGTGCCTCCTGCCGATTCAGGCAATAGCAATTTGCCGCCTTCACCGCGAACCGCTTCGCTGATCAGAAAGGATTTGGCGTGCGGGTGGTACAGGCCAGTAGGGTGGAACTGGATGAACTCCATGTTGCCCACCCGGCAGCCGGCGCGCCAGGCAGCAGCAATGCCGTCGCCGGTGGCGGTATCAGGGTTGGTGGTGTAGAGGTACACCTTGCCGGCGCCGCCGGTGGCCACGATGGTGTGCGGCGCGCGGAAGGTGACGACTTCATCGGTGTCGTCGTCCAGCGCGTACAGGCCCAGGCAGCGCTGGCCGGCCAGCCCGAGCTTGGCGCTGGTGATGAAGTCGACCAGTGTGTGCTGCTCGAACAGTGTGATGCCCGGGGTGGCGCGCACCACGTCAATCAAGGTGCGCTGCACGGCTGCGCCAGTAGCGTCTGTGACATGGGCAATGCGGCGCGCGCTGTGGCCGCCTTCGCGGGTCAGGTGCAGATCGCCGTTTTCTTCGGTAAAGGGAACGCCCAGGCCACGCAGCCAGGCGATGGCAGCGGGAGCGTTTTCCACCACGAAGCGCGTGGTGGCCAGGTCGCACAGGCCGGCGCCAGCCACCAGCGTGTCGCGAATATGGTCTTCAAAGGTGTCGTCATCGGCCAGCACCGCGGCGATGCCGCCTTGGGCCCAGGCGCTCGAGCCGTCCTGCATCTGGCGCTTGGTAATGACGGCCACCCGGTGTGTGGGCGCAAGGTGCAGCGCGGCAGACAGGCCGGCCAGGCCGCTGCCCACAATCAGAACGTCGAAATCATGTGAAGGCATGGATTGTGTTTAGGTGGGTGTGTACGCCAAGCGCACGTAAATAGGGGCAAAAGCCTCGGCCTGGGTAATCTCGATCAGCGTTTCCTTGGCCAGCTCCAGCAGCGCAATGAAGGTGACCACCAGCACCGTGCTGCCGCGCGACGGGTCAAACAGCGCTTCAAACTCGACAAAACGCTGGCCTTGCAAGGCTTTGAGCACTTGGCTCATGTGCTCGCGCACGCTCAGTTCTTCGCGGGTGATCTTGTGGTGCTGCACCAGCCGCGCGCGCTTCAGGATGTCTTGCCACGCCGACTGCAGGTCAACCAGGTCCACATCGGGAAAGCGCGGCTGCAGGCTTTGCTCGATGTGCACCTGCGCAAGCAAAAAGTCACGTCCCAGCTGAGGCACTTGCGAGAGTCGCGCGGCGGCCAGCTTCATCTGTTCGTATTCGAGCAGGCGCCGCACCAGGGCGGCGCGCGGGTCTTCGACGTCTTCCTCGCCCTGGACCTTGCGCGCCGGCAGCAGCATGCGCGATTTGATCTCGATCAGCATGGCCGCCATCAGCAGGTATTCCGCAGCGAGTTCGAGATTGCGGGTACGGATCTCTTCGACGTAGACCAGGTATTGGCGGGTCAGCCCGGCCATCGGAATATCGAGAATGTTGAAATTCTGCTTGCGAATCAGGTAGAGCAGCAAGTCCAGCGGGCCCTCGAAGGCCTCCAGAAACACTTCCAGCGCATCGGGCGGAATGTAGAGATCGGTCGGCAGTGCAAAGAGCGGCTCACCGTAGAGCCGGGCCAAGGCGACCTGGTCAACCACCTCGGGCATGGCAGCGGCCGCTGTGGGGGTGTCGTCTGCGGCCACCGGCATGGAATGCGATTGAGTATTGCTATTGAAAAGTGAGCTGCTTGCGCAATCGCATCAAGCGCTGGAGCCCGATTTGACTACAAATCGTGGTCGGACTTGGTCTGGTACACGTAGGGCTGCTGCGGCACCTGCGCGGCGCGAAACTGCTTCCATAGGCTGCGATCCACCGGCTTGTCCCACAGAAGCAGCCGCCCCGCGCGCTGCTGCGCGTCGAGTTCGGGGTGATCCGTCTTGAGTTGCTCAATGAACAGCGTCGCGTCGGACTGATAGTGGGGGCGGGCAAAGAAGGACATGTGGGAAGCAGGGCGCCTGGGTTAACCTTGATCGAACGATTTTACCGGGGACCACCGTGCAACCAACCAAGCTCCTTTTTGCCGCGCTGCTGGCCATCGCAGCGTTTGTTCCACTTGCGGGCTGCGACGCCCAGCGCATCAGCGAACTGCAGCCCGGCGTCTCCACAGAGGCCGATGTGCGCGACCGCTTTGGTATCCCCGAGAACACCTGGAACGAAGCCGATGGCGGCCGCACGCTGGAATACAACCGCCAGCCCGCCGGCAGTGAAAATTACATGATCACGCTGACGTCCGATGGGAAGCTGGTGGCCGTGCGCCAAGTGCTGAACGCGCAGAACTTCGCGCGCGTGCAGCCCGGCATGGGTATGGACGAAGTGCGCCGCCTACTCGGCAAGCCCGCCAAGAGCACGCGCTACGACCTGAGCGGCGAGACGCATGTCGACTGGCGTTATCAGGAAGGGCCCAATACGCGGAAGGTGTTTACGGTGATCACGAAAGACGGCAGAAGCGTGCTGCGCACTCAGATCGGTGCTGATCCGCTCTCCAGCGAGAACCTTGGTGGCGGTCGGTAA
>JBBSRE010000180.1:0-6174 GCA_038243365.1 Burkholderiales bacterium
ATGACGCTCTGGATGGGCTCTCTTGAAGTGCAGTTGCTGCAGCTGGGCCGGGGCCACACCAAGGGCGACACGGTGGTCTGGCTGCCGCAGGAAAAAATCCTGTTCAGTGGCGACCTCGTGGAGGCGGGCGCCACGCCTTATGCGGGTGACGCCTACTTCAAGGACTGGCCACAAACCCTCGACAACCTGGCCGCGTTGCAACCGCAAAAGCTGGTGCCCGGCCGCGGCCCCTCCCTGCAGACGCCCGAAGAGGTGAAGGCGGCCCTGACCAGCACGCGCGCCTTCGTCAGCGAGCTGTACGCCAGCGTGCAAGCGGGCGCAGCTCGCGGTGACGACCTGCGCACCGTGTACGAATCCACCTTCGCCGCGCTCAAACCAACCTATGGCGACTGGGTCATCTTCAGCCACTGCATGCCGTTTGACGTGACGCGCGCCTACGACGAGGCCACGCAGTTCCCCGACCCGCGCATCTGGACCGCCGAACGCGACGTGCAGATGTGGCAATCGCTGGAAGGCTGAGCGCAGCAGCACCCCATGTCCGCTCTCGATCTGCCTCTGGGCGCCCTGCGCGGCAGCGGCGCTGCGCTGCAGGCGCTCGCGTTTCCCTATCGCCGCTCGGCCGACCAGGACTTGCCCGCGCCCGCGCACCACCCGGTGGTCGTGGTGGGCGCCGGCCCGGTGGGACTCACGCTCGCCATCGACCTGGCCCAACGCGGCCAACGCGTGGTGGTGCTGGACGATGACCACAAGCTTTCCACCGGCTCGCGCGCCATTTGCTTTGCCAAGCGGGCGCTGGAAATCTGGGACCGCCTGGGCGTGGGCCAGCGCATGGTGGATCAGGGGGTTTCCTGGAACGTGGGCCGCGTGTTCTTTCGGGACGACCCGGTCTACGCCTTCGACCTGCTGCCCGAAGACGGCCATGAGCGCCCCGCCTTCATCAACCTGCAGCAGTACTACGCCGAAGCCGCGCTGGTAGAGCGCGCGCTGGCGCTACCGGGCATTGACCTGCGCTGGCACAGCACTGTGACCTCTGTGCAATCACATGCCGACGGCGCACGGCTCGCGATCCGCACGCCAGACGGTGACTATTCTCTGGACGCCGCATGGCTGGTGGCCTGCGACGGCGCACGCTCTCCGCTGCGCGGCATGCTGGGGCACGACACCCAAGGCCAGGTGTTTCGCGACCGCTTCCTGATCGCCGACGTGCGGTTGCCAGACGGCTTCGTGCCGGGCCGCCCACTGGCGCGAGGCGCAATGCAGCTGGCGCCCCACATTGATCGACCGGAAGGCGCGCCGCCGCTCGACCCAGGCAGCGCAGCCGCTGGCGCGCCCAGCGCCGCTGAGCGCTGGTTCTGGTTCGATCCGCCGTTTCACCCCGGGCAAAGCGTGCTGCTGCACCGCCAGCCCGACAACGTCTGGCGCATCGACTTCCAGCTGGGCTGGGACGCCGACCCCGACGAGGAGAAAAAAGCCGAGCGCATCCTTCCGCGGGTGCGTGCGCTGTTGGGCGAAGACACTCCATTCGAGCTCGACTGGGCCAGCGTCTACACCTTTTCCTGCCGGCGCATGGAGCGCTTTGTGCATGGCCGCGTGGTGTTTGCGGGCGACAGCGCGCACTGCGTCTCACCCTTCGGCGCGCGCGGCGCCAACAGCGGCGTGCAGGACACCGACAACCTGGCCTGGAAGCTCGACTGGGTGCTGCGCGGGCGCGCATCAGAAAGCCTTGTCGCCAGCTACGACCATGAGCGCGCCTATGCGGCCGACGAAAACCTGCGCAATTCCACCCGCTCGACCGACTTCATCACGCCCAAGAGCGACATCAGCCGCATGTTCCGCGACGCGGTGCTGGAGCTGGCGCGCGAGCACGAATTTGCGCGCAAGCTGGTCAACAGCGGGCGCCTCTCGGTGCCGGCGGTGCTGCACGGCTCGCCGCTGAGTACGCCGGATGCCGATGCGTTCAGCGCCGTCGCTGCACCGGGCGCGGTGTTGCCCGATGCGCCTGTTGTGCAGGCCCGCGAACCTCGTTGGCTGCTGCGGTGTCTGGGCCCCGAGTTCACGCTGCTGTGGTTTGGCGAGCCGCCCGCTTGGGCGCGCGCGCTGCCCGACACGCAACTGCTGGCAGTCGGCACGGACTTGATGGACGCCCGCGGCCTGCTGACGAAACGGCTCGACGCACACGCCGGCACGGCCTACTTGATCCGCCCAGACCAGCACGTCTGCGCGCGCTGGCGCAATCCCACGGCCGCTGCAGTGCAGGCCGCACTGTCAAGGGCCACCTGCCGGCTCGAGTCGACTACCACTGCATGAAGGAGTCTTCCATGCTCGACACCCAACTGCGCTTGAGCGCTCCTGATGACTTCTACGAAGCGTTGATCGCCGCCCACCAAGGCTTGGACAACGCAGCCAGCCACGCGCTCAACGCGCGGCTGGTGCTGCTGCTGGCCAACCAGGTGGGCGATCAGGACACGTTGCGGGCTGCGCTGCTTGCGGCACGCCAAGGTTCCAGCGGTGATAAGGGCGCAGCCCCCGGGCGGCAACGTGCAGAGCACGCCGCGCCGGCGGCGTCCGTCCATGCGGCTGGATGAAGGTATGCCGGAGCCAAGCTGGTGAACACGTACCGCGCGTGAAGTGGCGGCTTTGCGGATCGCACTGACGCCTCAGACACGCTGAGGGTGCACGGTAATGCCGCCCTTGGGGGCTCTCAAGAGTCGACCGCTGAGCCGATCCCGCAGCACGGCATGCCGCTCACGTTGGCATTGCGCAGCTTCCTACACTATTGATTTAATAGCTGCTAGCGCTTACCAGGTAAGCGCTAGAGGCCAATTTCATCAAAACTTTCTGCCGCGCAGCCTTATACGGTCGTCGCGGCAGCCGTCTGGCCCAGCCCCAAGTACGTATCGATGATGCGCTGGTCATAGAGCAGCTCGGCCGCAGCGCCACTGAGCGCCACGGCGCCCATCTCCAGCACATAAGCCCGGTCAGCCACCTGCAAAGCGGCGCGCGCGTTCTGCTCGACCAGCAGCACCGACACACCCCGCTCGCGCAGCGATGCCACCACGTGCAAGACTTCCCGCACGATGAGCGGCGCCAGGCCTAGCGAAGGCTCATCGAGCATCAGAAGGCGCGGCTTGGCCATCAGCGCGCGGCCGATGGCCAGCATCTGGCGCTCGCCACCCGAGAGCGTGGCGGCCATTTGCGCACGGCGCTCACGCAAGCGCGGAAAGATGTCAAACACCTCGCCCATGCGGGTCGTCTGGTTGCGTTGGCCGCGTCGCCAGAGGGAGAAGCCGCCGAGCAGCAGGTTGTCTTCGACCGACATTTCACCGAACAGCTCCCGCTTCTCGGGCACCAGCGCTACGCCGCGCGCCACCATGGCTTCGACGCTGGGGCGCGCAATCGTCTCCCCCGCCAGTGCGACCGAGCCGCGCGAAGGCAGCAATCCCATGGCCGCGCACAGCAGCGTGGTCTTGCCCGCGCCATTGGGGCCGATGACGGTCACGATTTCACCCTCGTTCACGTCCAGCGTGACTTCGTGCACCGCCTCTACCGGCCCGTAGCTGACGCACAGGCCTTTGAGTTCGAGAAGCGCGCTCACTGGATAAGCTCCCTGCTGCGCACTGCGGTGCGAGCTAGTTGGGGGCCGCCCGGCGCCGCGCAGCACTCATGCGAACTCATGCCGGCACCTCCGTGCCCTGGGCTGCGGCCTGAGGCGCGTCGTCCACGCCGCCCAGATAGGCCTCGAGTACTCGCGGATCGGCCTGCACCTGCGCCGGCGAACCGGCGGCGATGACAGTGCCGAACTCCAGCACCGTGATGCGGTCGGCCAGGTTCATCACAAATTCCATGTCGTGCTCCACCACCAAAATGCCCAAACCTTCTTCGCGCAACTGGCGCAGCAGTTCGGCAAGAGATCGCTTTTCCAGATGCCGAAGGCCTGCTGCGGGTTCATCGAGCAGCAGCACCGCAGGCTGACCCGCCAGCGCCCGTGCGATTTCAACGATGCGCTGCTGTCCGAGCGCAAGCGATGCAGCCGGCATGTCTGCGTATTCCTCCAGGCCGCAGCGTGCGATCTGGCGCCGCGCTTCGGCGAGCAAAGCGGCCTCCTCGGCCCGATCCAGCCGCAGCATGGAGGCAACCCATCCGCGTCGCGCGCGCCGGTGTGCGCCCAAGGCAACGTTCTCGACCACGCTGCGTTCGCCGAGCAAACGCACATGTTGGAAAGTGCGGCCCACGCCCCGCGAGGCAAACGCACGCGACGGCTGGCCCTGCATAGCCTGGTCCATCAGTTGCACTTCACCTTCGGTTGGGTCGTCCACGCCGGAGATCATGTTGAAGAAAGTGCTCTTGCCGGCACCGTTGGGGCCGATCAACGCGTGCACTTCGCCTGCGCGTACGTCCATCGAAATGTTGTCGTTGGCCACCAGCCCGCCAAACCGCCGGGTGACCGCCTGCGTTCGCAGCAGCACTGTGCCGCGCTCTGGCAGGCTGCGCTTGGCCAGCGCGCCCGCCGCACCAAGCGCCGGCTCCGGCGCCGGGCGGACCCAGCGACCGGCAATGCGCGCAAGCGTAGGCCACAGACCGTTGGCAAAACGCTGCAGCACCAGCACCATCAGCAGGCCGAAGACCACGATCTCGAAATTTCCGCTGGTGCCGAGCAGCGCCGGGAGAACGTCCTGCAGCTTTTCCTTGAGCAGCGTAATGGCGGCGGCGCCCAGCACAGCGCCCCACAGATGACCCGCGCCACCCAGCACGGCCATGAACAAGTATTCAATGCCCACGTTGAGGTTGAACGGCGTCGGATTGATGAAGCGCTGCATGTGCGCGTACAGCCAGCCTGACAGTGCCGCCAGCAAGGCCGCAAGGACGAAGAGTTTCAGTCGGTAGTGAGCCGTGTCCACGCCCATGGATTCCGCCATCACCCGAGCGCCCTTGAGCGCGCGTATGGCCCGCCCCTCACGCGAGTCCAGCAGATTGGCCAGCAGCCAGAGCGCCAGCAGCAGCACCGTCCAGATCAATACTCCCAGCGCGCGGGGCGAAGCAAGCGACCAGCCAAAGATGGACAGCGCTGGCAGCCCGCCTATGCCGGTCTGCCCACCCAAAAATGCCATATTGCCAAACAGATAGAACAGGCTCAGTCCCCAGGCCAGCGTGCCAAGCGGCAGGTAGTGGCCCGAAAGCTTGACGGTAATGGCGCCCAGCGCCCAGGCAATGGCAGCGGTGAGCAGCATGCCGAGCGCGAGGCCAAACCAAGGCAAAACGACTGGCCCGAACAGAGCGCTCAGGGCCTCGACCGGCATCTGCGCGGTGCAGATCCACGCGGTTGAGTAGGCACCCACCCCCACGAAGGCGGCCTGGCCAAAGGAGGTCATGCCGCCCACGCCGGTCAGCATGACGAGGCCAGCGGTCACCAGCGCATACAGGCCGATGTAGCACAGCAGCACCACCGTGAAATCGGGCAGGAAGGGCCAGGCCACCGCCAGCAGAAGCACCGCGGCAACAGTGAGCTGGCGTTGCGATACCACTCCGCGTGCTACTAGCTTGTCACGCTGCGGCACCGTGGATGCGGGTGGAGAAGAGGAGGGTGCGGTCATTCGTCGTCCTCCACATGGCGGTTGCCAAGTGAGCGCCACCACAGCACAGGAATGATGAGCGTGAACACCAGCACTTCCTTGTACGGGCTGGCCCAGAACGAGGCAAAGGCTTCGAGCTGGCCGACCAGCAAAGCGCCCACCAGCGCCAACGGATAGCTCGCCAATCCGCCGACGATGGCAGCGACAAAGCCCTTGAGGCCGATGAGAAAACCAGTGTCGTAATACACCGTGGTGATGGGTGCAATCAGCAGGCCGGAGATCGCGCCGATGAGCGCCGCGAGTGCAAAACTTACGTCGCCCGAAAGCTCAGTCGGAATACCCATCAGCCGAGCGCCCACGCGGTTGATGGCGGTGGCGCGCAGCGCCTTGCCGATCATGGTGCGGCCAACGACGGCGAACAGCAGAATTCCCAGCACCAGCGTCACCCCCAAAACGACCAGCGACTGACCCGAAACGGCTACGCTGCCCCAGTCAAAACGCGCATCGGAGAACGGCGGCGTGCGCGAACCCTCGGCGCCAAAAAACAGCAGTCCCAGACCGACCAGGACGCCATGCAGCGCCACGGACACGATGAGCAGCATGA